>JAYVBW010000858.1:0-6421 GCA_043750255.1 Pirellula sp. | reverse complement strand
GTCCATCGAAGTTAACCCGGCCAAATAGAGACAACATCGGAATAAAAGCTCAAGCTAAAAGAATAACCGATTCGAGCTAGTTTTCGCAAGCAAGAACGTCCTTTTTCGCAGAACAATAATTGAACGACTCTATTCATACTTGGACAGTGCCACGTTCGTTTAACGGCGAGCCGAAGGCGTCCAGTGCCACGCTTTCGCTCCTGAGGAATATCGGCAGCCGAACGATGCCGTATTTAGTTCGCTTGGCCTCATCCGTTTTTGCAAGGACGTCTTCGCGGTTGGTTCGCAAAATTTTGGCAATGCTCAGCGCCTGTTTCAGCACGCAAGATCTTGTTAAGGCGATCGGCAGATTGAAATCTACCGACGGATGGGACTAATGTCTCGTGTGTTTTCAGCAGCGATAGCTGCGACAGCAAATAGCTGCGGGTGACAACCCGCAGATTATCCACACCGGAGCTGCCGAGAGCCGCGTAGGCGGCGGCACAGGGTACAGTCCATCGTTTA
The DNA here is from genome assembly GCA_043750255.1 of Pirellula sp. Taxonomy (GTDB): domain Bacteria; phylum Planctomycetota; class Planctomycetia; order Pirellulales; family Pirellulaceae; genus JBKCUI01. The sequence goes on along the minus strand of JAYVBW010000858.1, from coordinate 5,917 downwards.
TGTGCGTTATGTCGCCGCATACGCGGCTCAAAATCGTCAATTGCCTTTCCAATTGAAAATGATCATTGTCACGTTCGAATTGATTCGATCCGCGACTACGGTCCCGATCTACGTTTGGTAAATTAGAATCCGCCGATCGCCTAATGACACGATCGGAACGCAACGGTTGCTCACGAAAGTGATCCGCCTGACAGATGGTAGTGTCGATTTATGATTTTGTATCCCGTTTGGAAACGAAAACCTCGTACCAATCTGTTTTGGCTTTCTGCCGAACCAGCTCGCGACTACCATGTATCAACCAAGGACCGACTAACTCTAGCCTGATGAATTCCGACGCAGCATGCCCAACGAAAATGTCGATTTGATCAACGAGCTTCAGCGTTTTCGTGGGAAACTGTTGGACCTTAGTCTGCGCAACCCGCTGCTGAACTACCGCAAGAGTGCGAGGAAAACTCTACAGGTGGTTGATGAACTTCCGGATGAAGTCTATCGTCGGCTTGTGGAGCTTAGTAGGCCGATGAAACTCGTTGCCGACTTGGCATTGGATGCGAAAGTAGGACAGCGATCTGCTTCCGTTATTGATGACGATCTGCCTGGGAAATTAGAACAACTTGAATTGCTTCCAAAGTCTAGCTTCTCGGACACTCTGCCCGTTTTTGAAAAGTCCACGAACGCGAAACGCTATTTGGATGACGCGCTGCAAACCAACGTTAGTACTCCAAAACTTCAGTCGCTCATGAGGACAATTGCTCGCGACGCCAAAGCAACTATCGACGAAACGGGGATCAACTACCTTCATATTGCAATTGGCTTTTTAAAGTGGAAAGAAACAACGATTGGCGAAGTTGATGGTAGGTTGGCCCCGCTCATTTTGGTGCCCGTCGATGTCGAGACAAAGACTTCCATATTAGGTACACAAGAATACTACCTGAAGTGGAACGAAGACGAGATCCAGTCTAACGCAAGTCTTCGGAGAAAGATGGAAAGTGATTTTGGATTGGCTCTTCCTGAAATGAACGAAGACGAAGGTCCGGAAGTGTACATGTTGCGAGTCGAAAAGTTGGTTGCGCAACATGGTTGGCAAATCGAGCGGCAAATGCTGCTTGGCTTTTTTTCGTTTCATAAACTCTCGATGTACGCTGATATCGCACCGGAGAACTGGGAAGCATCCGGGGCACTTAGTGATTCTTCGTTAGCATCACGTCTTATTGTTGGCGGAAATTCGGGTGGAGCTGACGGAATCTATGCCGTGGACTATGACGTCGACGAACACCCGATCGCTCGAACGCTCGATTTGCCAATGGACGCCGATAGCTCGCAGCAGTCTGCGATAGCGGACATAGCGGATGGCAAGAATTTGGTTATCGAAGGTCCACCAGGCACTGGCAAATCCCAGACGATTGCGAATGCGATTGCGAATGCGATGCATCAGGGTAAAACAGTGCTCTTTGTTGCGGAGAAACACGCAGCGCTCGAAGTGGTTCAGAAGCGACTGACCAACGCAGGACTTGGAGATTTCTGTCTCGATTTGCATGGGCATGCTGTAGCTCCAAAGAAAGTAATGGAGTCGCTTGCAAAACGGCTCACCAGATCGTTAGACAACCGGTCAAGCGAAGTGGATTCCAAGAAAAGACTCGAATCATGCAAACAGATTCTCGGTAGCTATTTGAAAGATACCGCCAAGATTGTTGGCCCATATCGAGAGCCGCTCTACGATCTATTCTGGCGAGTTGTCCGGATTCGACAAAGTGGATGCCAATCCCTTCGTAAGGTTGAATGCGATTTAGCTGTTGAGCTCGATGGATTTGAGCAAGCAATTTCATCACTTCGATCGTTTCAACACTCCCTTAAAGATTTTCAGAACCCGAAAGATAGCTCATGGTGGGGCTTCTTTCCGACAGAACTAACACCTAACGAGGCGGAACGAATCCTCGCAGCAGTGCCAAAATTCAAGGACTTAGCCTTGCGGTTTGAAAAAAACGTTGAGACGGCGACGAAGTTGTTGGGAGTTGCAAACGAAACTTCGCGGGATTTCCTATGTAATGCCAATGTTGCCGAATTGAATCGTTTGGCATCTTCAAAACTCAAGTTTGAACTGATCGGCATTGCTCGCTTGATTGACTCGAAGTTCCAACAATTCGGAATTCAATTGCAACAGGCGTTCGATAACTTCGGCAAAGCAAAAACTTTTCTCGCAAAAAAACTACTGGTTGACTTAGTTGAGGCGTCAGCCACTTTTGGTGCGATGGATTCGGGGCTGTGGAAGCGATTGGAGGATTTTCCTCGGTCGTTGCAGATCTGGCAACTTCAAGACATTCGAATCTGGGCAGAAACAACACTAGGTCTTGTGCTCAAATTGGCTGAACGAGTGCAGCCAATGAATCGATTCGGATTTGTCGACGTTGATCGTATTGATGAGTTTGAACGAGCCGTTCAGCAGATTCATCTTGTACAGCACCCAATCAATGTAAATCAGACTGTCCTATCGCAAAGTTTGCATTACGACTCCGCAAAGACAGTGCTTGGAAGCGCAAAAGTAAAATGGGATTCGCTCACAAAACGCAAGCAGGAGATCGTTGCCGTTTTCCATCTTGCCTCTGTTCCCGATGGCGACAAACTAATTGCAATTCTCAAGAAGTTTCGAGCGAGTTGCAGCTCCTTCTTTAGGCTTCTTAACGCAGACTATAGGCAGTCTCGGACTGAGATTAGACACTTTGCGAACTTTCCAAAGAAGTACAGCGCCAAGCAGATAGTCACTGCACTTGAGTCGCTAGAACGCTTTGAGAAGGACAAAAAGGAGTTTGAGAATGATGACTCGCTAAAGAGATTACTTGGCGACTTTTTCATCGGATTGGATTCCGACTGGGATAGAATCAAAACCCTGATGGCCTGGGTACAGACGGCGAGAAAGCTAGGATTGGATCCCGCCCGGATCAACTCCCTACTACCACAACGAGATGAAGTATGCTTGAACTTCTCGGTCAAGGAAATCAACCTGGCTCTCGAACATATCAAGGCTCAGTTTAACTCCGAACAGTCGAAATCGGCGGGATTTCGACGCGTGGAAGTTGGTAACTATCGAATCGATGGCCTCGTAACTCGACTCAAACACCTTATTGCACAATTGCACCAACTCGATTCAATTTCGAAACTACTTTCGGACGGTAGGAATTCAACGCTAGCCGACATCATTTCGATTGAGGAACAGATCAGTCTTCATCGCGCCTGTTTGACCTCAATTGAGAGTGCTTCTACGTCGACGGTGGCTGATGAATTTGCGATCTACAGCACGATCCAATCCGAGCAGATCGATTTCATTGCGTTGGTCGCTTGGATTAACGATTTCCAAAGACTAGATCTGGGAATTAGTGCATTTGAGAATCTCTCAAATTCCAGTCCACGCAACTTCTGCGAAGAACTTGCGAGCAAATGCATTGACACCAGAAATACTCTCAGTGAATGGTGTACGCAACGGGAACAAGTCGTGAGAACGGCTGAGGTACACAAGGCGTGGCTATGCGCGGTAGAGAACGAGATTCTTCGCAGTGATCTTGTTTCGATGGTGGAAAAGCTTGAGTCCGAACGAGAGAGGCTACCCGCATGGATATCGGTTTGCCGAAGCTATTCCAGATGTCGGCGGTCTGGCGTAAGCGCATTTGCGATGGCTGGCATCGAAAACCAAATGCAAGGGAATGATTTTGCTGCCGTGTACCGAATGACACTTTTGGAGGGAATTGCAGAGCAAGAACTGCTTGCGAGTAAAATCGGGTACGATTTCACGACGGCTGAAATGGAAGATACTCGTCGAAGTTTCCAGAGTATTGACAGGGCATGCATGAGTGCAGTCCCTGAGGAAATTGCTCGCAGAGTGAGCCAACGGCGACCGCCAGATGGGAACGGACGAGGGCGTGTCGGTGAGTTCACTGAATTGGCTCTCATCCTGCATGAAATCGCGAAGAAGACACGGCATTGCCGTATTCGAGACTTAATGACGCGAGCTGGGACTGCTGTCCAGACTCTGAAGCCCTGTTTCTTGATGAGTCCTCTGTCGCTATCCCGTTACATTCCCAGTGATCACGTAAAATTTGATTTGGTGATTATGGATGAGGCATCGCAGATCAAACCGGAGGATGCTATTGGCGCGATACTCCGTGCAAAGCAACTTGTCGTGGTCGGTGATCCCAAACAACTTCCACCAACTAGTTTCTTTGATCGAACTGACGAGGAACTTGAGGATAGCGAGGCCACTCAGTTCGATAACGCGGAATCAGTACTTGAAGTCGCAATGAAGTCGTTTCAACCTTATCGGAGACTTCGATGGCATTACCGTAGCCAACACGAGAGCCTAATTCATTTCTCCAATCATCGATTCTACGATAGCGACTTGATTGTTTTTCCTTCGGCTAAAGGGATTTCGAGTGGTTATGGCGTAAAGCACCATTACGTCAATGATGCCACCTGCGTTAAAGGTGCGAACGTCCGAGAAGCAGAGGCGGTAGTAAGGAAGGTCGTCGAGCATGCAAGGACCACGCCGACCGAGTCTTTGGGTGTAGCTGCTTTCAATCAACGACAAGCGGAGCTTATCCAAGACCTACTCGACAGAGCTTGTGATCAAGATCGTAGCGTTGCAGAGGCTGTGGGAGCTCTCCGTGCACTCGATGATGATCTTTTCGTCAAGAACCTCGAAAGCATCCAAGGAGATGAACGGGATGTGATGTTCATTTCGTACACATACGGTCCAGATCCAACCACAGGTCGGGTCTTTCAACGATTCGGACCAATCAACTCTGAAATGGGTTGGCGAAGACTAAACGTTATGGTCACTCGTGCAAGAAAGCGGATGGAAATATTTGCATCACTCAAGCCTGGCGACATCCATTCAGGGCCGGACAAGAGTCGAGGAATCAACTCGTATAAAGAGTTTCTTGAATACGCTGCGACGGGCCGAATGCTTGAGGTCGGAACTGAATCTGGTCGCGAACCTGGCTCGCCATTTGAAGAATCTGTTGCACAAGTCGTATCTGGATTCGGCTTGGAACCCGTATTCCAAATTGGAGTCGCCGGTTATTTCATCGATATTGGTGTGCGACGACCGGGGGAGCATGGAGATTTCATCCTCGGAATTGAGTGTGACGGAGCCACCTACCACTCCTCACGATCCGCTCGCGATCGAGATAGATTGCGTGAAGAAGTGATTCGAAAGCGAGGATGGAGCCTCCATCGAATTTGGTCAACGGAATGGTTTTTAAATCAACGACAAGAAGAGATAAGGTTGCAACGTGTTCTTGAAGCCATGTTGGACGAAAACAGCTGAAAGCGACGGTGGTTCGTAGCGAATCGATTGGAAACTTGGAATGAGCTCCTACTCCTCAAACACCGAATGAATGGAAATAAAGTTGTCGAAACCAATTGACGCAATGAACGATGTGCTTGCGAAAGTCGAAGCTGCTTCCGGCAAACAGGTGCTGGTTCAGCCTTGGACTGAGTTGCGTAGCCAAGCGACGATTCGGATCGCTAGCGATTACGATCCTGTCCATATTTTGACGTTCAATCCTAAAGCAGAGTACCTACTGCCGTACTTGGTCCCATTTCGCTGATCGATCCGCTGAATGGCAGAAACCAAATGGGCTGCCTCTTTCAAATGAAATTCCAATTTTCGTTTCAACTGAAGTTCTTTCGCGTCCATGCGATTTAGCTCCTGAACGAGTCAATTCGATACCTAATTCCATAAGAGCCCCCAATTTACCAAAGAATACCCAAAATCTCCTATTGCAGTTCTTTCGGATTTCTGGAGAGTCGCAAAAGCTGACATGCACCCCCCGCATACCGCAATTCGTATCCTTGCTAGACGATTGTCCCCTTGTTTGCTCAACTACAGCAACAATCACTTGCGGTTTTGCATTCAGTAAAACTCTTG
>JAYVBW010000857.1:0-1586 GCA_043750255.1 Pirellula sp. | reverse complement strand
AGACTGAAGTTTATTGACAGCAAACCGATGACGTAGCTCGTCAAGCAATCGGAGGTCGGGTGCGCGAGCCGCCGTTGTCGCCGAACAAACCATTAGGATCAAATCGCATTTGATTAGTTCTTCATCAAGTCGCGAAATCGCGCGAGAATCTTCTCTGCCGCCAAATCCTTCCGTATCGAAGATAATCGCTTTCGGTAGCCCCTCGCGATCAAGTACATACGGGGTGACACCCGTCGTGCATGGCAACGAATCAGTCGCAGCCCGTAATTCTCCAAACATTGCATTCACCAAGCTGGATTTGCCTGCGTTCGTTTGCCCGAGAACGATAATGCGCAATGGCTCGTCGGCGCGACGGCTTTTAGTATTGTCTGCCTTGACGCTGTCCACCTGCGATTGTGGTGATCGAAAATCTCGAAACGCGGGCTCGTGAACGGCAAGTTGCCCGCTATAGAGTTGAATGGCGTACTCTCCTGCCCGACGAACGCTGTAACCAATTGCCCATCGTTTAGCCTCCTCCAACGCCGTGTCACTCAGCTTCCCTAAAAGAGTGTCGTTGGCCTCTTTAAAAATACCGGAGACAGGATTCAAAATGAACCGGATCATTCGATAGCCTAAACGCCACGGACTTTCATTCGAGGTGAGAGCTGCGGTCCTCATCCAAAAATATGTCAACTGTTCGAATTGGCGTATCGTCAATAAATGGGAGCCTGGAATATGATCTTTCGCCGCCAGTCGCAAATCATGGAGTACGAGTTCAGTTATGAACATCGCGTCAGGTACGGTAATTTCAAGCGCCGGTTTGTCGGATGTACGACCGAATCGCACTGCGACCGTGTCGAAGAGCTCGATAGCAAGAAGTTTCCATGCATGAGGATCGTTTACAACTGGCGGATTTGCTTCTACTTTGAGTGCGAGACTCTCAACTGCCCTTCGCGCAGCTTCTTCGCCAGCAGCACCGAGCGTCTTGATGGATACTCGAATTTTCTTAAGCTTTCTTAATCGGAATAATCGATCAATATTCCATCCCATGAGCGACAACACAGCAGCTATCACTGCGAACCAAGTCAGCAGTTCTCTTTCGTATAGCCAAACACAGCCAGCTCCCATGAGAACGACATAAGGAAGCAAACAAAGGACAGCGACAAGTACGAATCGAAGTTTCCACCGGAGCATTACAGAGCCACTTGCTTTCGCTAGTGAGGTAAGGAAGAGGTAGATTCGCGACCGATTTTGAGATATTCAGCAAAACGGCGTCGGCCCTCTTCGAGTTCCTTTGTATAAAACTCACGTAGCTTGGCGGCGTCGGGTGAAGTGCCTCGACGCAACTGAGCGAAGTACCAACACAGGGAACAGCCGAGGGCATACGTTGTGGCTGCATTATACGCAGCCCCAAACACGCTGCCGAAGACTGGCACAAACTTCGCAAGGATACTACGAACCATTCGCGCCAGCATGCTACCACCCACCGCCGTGCCGAATTCAGTCATCAACTGCGACGTGAGTGGCTGTCCGTAAATCGATGAGAGAGCATGAAACATTTTTGCCTGGATCGCAATGACGACAGGAATATCTACGAGCGGCCAAGG
>JAYVBW010000856.1:0-1704 GCA_043750255.1 Pirellula sp. | reverse complement strand
GCTCAAGCAATCACGGTGAGGATTATGGTATAGGGTGGTAATTGACGGAGCGACCACGCAAGTCCGGCATAACTCTGGGAAAAAGACCACATAGCCACGAGGACAAGTAACAATTGCCACGCCAGCGTCGCGGAACAAACGCCAATGCTGCATGCAATCAAATATATCTTCCCGCGACATCCGACCCTGCTCGGACAATAGTACTGCAACGAACGACCCGGTTTTCGCATCCACAAGCAGCTTTTGAAATTCCTTTCGCTTGCTGGATTCCGTACCGGTCTGTCCATGGTCCTCGTACCATTTGATGATCTTGTAGTTACTTTGTACAGCCATCGATTTGATATCTCGTCGTTGCCGCTCTGGGCTATCTTGTTGCTGGTCTATACTCATGCGGATGTAGCCAACCGCTGGCTTCAATTTACTATTCATAGATCCAGTTCCTTTCAAAAGTTGTTTAGAGACCACGCGTCGACATAACGGCATGCTTGCCACCGCGTGGGGCACGCTTGTAAGCACCTTGCCAGTTCTCAATCTGGCGTAACAATTCACACTTGGCTTCGATCTCGGCTTCGGTTGGCTCGTACTCGAGTGCGCCGTTTCTGGCTCGACGCCAATTGCCACAATCGATCCATTTGCCTTCCGCTTCCCACTGGCGTACTAGCGGTTCCAGTTCTGTTTGTTCGTACATCGTTCTTGTCTCCGTATTCGGGTGTCGTTTTGCAGGCGGACAATCCACATGCGTGTGACACACGAGCCATTGGTTGGTTGAGATTGCAAGGTTATTTGGGACGAATTCCAGAAGGTTCCAGTTAACGACTAGGATTGCGTAGAAACACGCCGAAAGTCGCTGGCGGAAACGAGCCGGCGAACGGGAAGAGACCGCGCCGTTGGGGAACGTGTGCGATTTGGTAGCCGCCTCCCCACGTTAGTAAGTCAGCTGCTATTTGCCTTCCGTTATTCGATCAGATACAACAAGCATTCTCCGGCAATCATCTCCGGACTTTTTTCGCCCCAGCATCAAGAGATTTGAAATGCGTTCTGAGCTGCTTTGCTTCTTGCTTGTGCTTGGATTGTTGACGCCGGTCTACGGCCAGCAATTTAAGTCGATCACCAACAGCATTGGGATGAAGCTGGTTCTGATTCACGCTGGCTCGTTTACGATGGGCTCGCCTGTTGGCGAAGTCGGTAGGAAGGTCAGTGAGTCGGAGCACGAAGTAATGATATCCAAGTCCTATTATCTTGGCGTGTATGAGGTGAACCAAGATGAGTATGAAAAAGTGATGGGAAACAACCCGAGCATATCCAAGGGAGCGAATAACCCCGTACAGCCGGAGAGTTGGTTCGGCGCGGTATCTTTTTGCACGAAGCTATCGGAATTGCCTGAAGAGAAGGCGGCTGGACGTGAGTTCCGATTACCGACAGAAGCGGAATGGGAGTACGCTTGCCGCGCCACCAGCAGCGCTGCGTATTGTTTTGGTGACACGGCGGAATTACTCGAGGAGTATGCCTGGTTTGGTGAACCTAGAGGCAAGACCCATCCAGTGGGATCGAAGAAGCCAAATAGATGGGGCTTATATGATATGCACGGTAATGTTTGGGAGCGCGTGGCCATTTTGGGTCAGACCCTGTTTACGGTTTGCAATTGCGTTTTGGTCGGCTAGGGTTTAGAATTTGAGGCATGGTACTGCTACTTCAAATCGAGAA
>JAYVBW010000855.1:0-4007 GCA_043750255.1 Pirellula sp. | reverse complement strand
CGCCAAACTGGTCCAAAAGTCTCTCGGATCTCTGTTTTTCCGACCCTGGTGTTATAAGGAAAAGTCTCTAAAAGCTCATACCAAGAAAGTCGAGAGGTTACTAATGGATGTGATTGCGTCCGTATTTGCCAAAATAGACCCATTAGCTTAAAAAAGCTCATAACACGGAGGTAGGCTGTTCAAATCCGTCTCGTGAGGTTTGACGATTGGTAGCGAACGAATACTTGTAGGTTTTGGGAAAGCGAGATTAAGGAGCGCATTCGCGGCGTTAGTTGGCGAAATGCTTGGTGAATCAACGATTGTGGAAGGAGCAAGCTGTTTACCTGGATGGGACAACGCTGTGGAAATAGACTTCTCGAATTCCAATGGCTTGGCTTAAGACCGAGCGTGTCTTGCCCTAGCCGTCTCGCTCAGCGCTTGGCCGTATCGATTGCCATTGCATTCGCGATCGGGGTTGCCATGTCAGTCTCGGCAAGAGGGTCCCACTCTGTTCGCTAACCAGTTGCTCAAATCATTGCTGGGGCGATCCACTGTTTTCGTAACTATATGGGAAAGAATTGCTAGCAGAGGCATCGTACCGGTCACAGCAACAACGGTTGCCAAGAAGTGCCCAAAACTCCCGATCAGATGTAAGTAGAGCCAACTCGCTAATGAACCGAGCAACAAGAAGTGCAACGCATACATCGCGTACGAGACTGAACCAACATAACGGAGTACGCGATGGTCTAGACCTCGCTGAATCCGAACGGACGACAACACACTTGCGAAAACCAATATCGCACCGAACATGGAGTAGCCGCCAGTGCCAAACCTACTGACTGTTCCCAATAGCCCCGTCAAGGGCGACTCCACTGACTGAAGATAGTACGGTTGCATTCCCAAAAGCAAACCGAGGCACAGCGTCAATGGGGCAACAACACGCGACGCTCGAAGTTTGTCCATGAAAGGAAGTTGGTCCAATTCGGCAAATGCAAGTCCGGCCACAAAGCCGACGTAAAGGCTCTTGTATAAAAGCAGGAACAAAGCAGCCAATAAAATTGCGCGCTGCAACGGCTTTAAGTGGACTCGAAAAAGTAGATACAGAAAGACGATGTATGAACCTTTGAGTTCCTTGTAGATAGTCCACATCGGCGGGTTGTATGCCTCGCTTGTCGAAAACAATCCGAAAATCAAATCGCATACGAACGCTTTGATCGAAATCGAATCAGTCCAAAAACTGCTGAACCACGGCTGTGAACCTGTCAGCAATGAAACCCGTTCACTAAAGTAGCAACCGCACGTGAGCAAGGAATAGCTAATTAGAACACTGAAAGCGACCATTCCTCCCAGTCGAATGGGTCGCTTGATCATGGCTTTGACCAAACGACGTCGTGACTGCGACTGGAATTGCATATGTCCAGTTGTTAAAACAAATCCGCTGAGAACGAAGAACAAGCATACTGCAAAGTTGCCAGCAATGACCAAGGAAAAAGGTGGCCAATGGAATACGGATTCGAAAGATGCTTGTTGGCGATAGTTACCGCCAAAAACGGCATACGGATAGAATGCTTGCAGGAAATGAGTGGCGACGACGATGATTGCGGCGATACCGCGGAGGGAGTCAAGATAAAAACGCTTCGGTTCTTGCCTATACGCATCCGAGGGTTTTTCACGAGGGCATTCAGCCCCTATCGTTAAAGAACCGAGATTCATGACGCCTCTTTCGTACAGCAACGCGAATCGAATTTCCATAACCAGCTTCGAAGCCTTTTTTTACTAGCAAAGAAGCTGGTTCGGAAGCAAGCCTAGATCGAATCTCGCATCGCTTAGCTGCTATTTCCATCACGGTTTTAGGCAAGCGGTCGACTCTAAAAGCGGTGGAAAAGTTCAAGCCACGGGGAGGGGACGAGTGCGTTGGCCACACCTTATCAAACGGTTGTGGGCGCAATAGTCAGGACTTAACCTGACACTAACCAATAGATAGAGGTTACGGAAACAGCTTGTCGGAGGGAAGCGGACGCTTGCACAATGGATGGGATTCGCAATTGCTACGGTAGACGTCTGTTGCTGCTAGGCCGATCCTGCAGGAGTAAGTCCATCCGTTTACATCCAGCCAACGAATTCGAGAAGCTCACTGCCAGCTAAATTGGGAAGCTAGCTGGTCATCCATCCGTGTGGAAACGGAATCGGCTTTTTGGAGGATGCACCCTGCTCTTACAGCTCGCTACCAGTACAATGCGCCGTTCGTAAACTCGCCCAGTCCAATTGTTCGCTGGCGCATCGAGAGCTTGGCCGTGTTGCTGTACGGGAAGGGTTTGCTGTTGGTAATTGGTAACTCGTTTTGCTTGTTCTTGCATTCGTTCGCCACCAATGCGAATGGCAATTCGTTGGCATTGCTTAGGAGAGACTTCCAGGTCTGCTAAATCCGCCAGATTCTTACTTGCGATTTCGAACGAACTACGCGCCGCGGCCGTAGCGATTTTTCTCAAGACTGCCGGTGTGTGACTTTGATCGACATCACATCCGAGAATTTTGAACTGAGGGAAAAAAATCGAGGCGGCAAGCCTCGCATCGAAAGACACTTGTCTTGAATTGGACTTTGCCACGCCTACTATGCATGGAGCGCCCCTGGTCTGCTTTTTGGTGAACAGATCCACCACATTTCGGGCAGGTCTCGGAGGTACTGGTTTGCTTTGATTGGATGCCAAGCAGTTTGGAAATAGTCTCGCGGGTAACCTAATCGACAAAGGAAATGGACTCCTGTTCAATCGAATCGAACGACGCTTTAGAAAGGTTAGCAAGTTCTCCTGAAAGCAAGAGTCTCTCAACAACCGCGTCCGAGATTTCATCCACACTCATCGATTTAGTCGCCGATTCCATGGCAATTCTCCAAAATAGGATTCCTAAACTACGCAAACTGCCCATTTCGGGCCCGCCTATCGTAAATTCTCTCGCCCAGAAAGGAAATATCGAAATCCGATACGAACCATGTCATGCACCCCGCAACCAACCGAATGTGCTATCGCTATCGACTTGAACCTCGTCTCTGCGGTAATTTAGTCGGGGTCGTGCAAAAACAGGCATCGATCGTAAGTTGGGCCGAACCGGACAACACCCCAACACTGTACGCCGTTCGCCTAATTGAAAATGGAGCTAGGAGGCTCAGCAAATGGGTTCGACAAAGCTCTTGGCAAGATTCCCTAAGTTAAATGCTGCCTATCAAGGATATCGCGAATGCAAGAGAACGCTCCGGCCGCCAGTCAAGAATCCGCTGGGTTTTTGGTTCGTTGGAAACAAACTGATGCAGTCTGGGAATTTCGAACCGGAGGAAACCGGAGTTGTTTTGGAACTGCTTAAGGATGCGGACGTGCTGGTAAACGTAGGCGCCAACATTGGCTACTATTGCTGCATCGCCCTGCAACAGGATAAGCACGTCATTGCGTTCGAGCCGATGCCAGGAAACCTTGAGTACTTGATGCGAAACATTGCATTGAACGGAATGGAAGCCTCAATCGAAATCTTCCCGATGGCCTTGGGCTCGCGATGTGGGATTGCAAAGATCTTCGGCGGCGGAACGGGCGCCTCCCTCATCGAAGGGTGGGCCGGACAATCGGAAAAACAATTCACGCTGGTCCCAATGTCCACCCTCGATACAGTCCTTTCCAATCGAATGCAAGGTATTCGCTGCCTGGTCGTGGTCGATATCGAGGGTGTGGAGCTGTCCATGTTGCAGAGTGCAACGAAGCTCCTATCCAATGACCCGCGACCGATTTGGCTTATCGAGATCTCGGTAAATGAACACCAACCGGACGGTATCGTCATCAATCCCAATCTGGTCAAAACATTTGAAATAATGCGAGAAGCAGGATACCTCGCATTCACCGCCAACGGCGAATCTCGAGAAATTCTATTGCCTGAAGTGCAGCAAGTTGCAGCTACGGGCCGCGACACGCTGCAAACGCATAACTTCGTTTTCCGATCCTCTGCTGACAAGTTGCCATGACTGCTTTGCGAACACCAAGTTTCTT
>JAYVBW010000854.1:0-2023 GCA_043750255.1 Pirellula sp. | reverse complement strand
CGAGTATCTGCGATCCGTTGCACGGGCGCGGGCAAAGCGAGCGCAACGAGGCCTGCAGCGCGCTGAAATGGGGTGCGTCGGCTTATTCGCCTCCTCGATCGGGCCATGGACTATCCACTCCTAGCGACCTAACAGTCTGACTTTCACAAAACAATTACCCAACAGCAAAGCAGGTCGCCCAAGGACACTAGCAAATCCGCTTTCCGGAAACCATAGCAAAAATTCGACACTTCTCGCTGATCACCACCACGCAAGACCAATCATTGAAGATTTTGCTTTGCAATTACATGAGATATTGAGCCTGAAGCGCTAGCCCGCATTATTCATTAGCCGTAGGGCGCTAGCCCACGGTTGTCATTGCGACCATAACCATTGGGCGCTCGCCCTTCGGCTGTACGACCTATTTCACGATCGCGGAGCGCTCGACTACGATGGGCCCCAGCACCGTCGCGAGTAATGCAAGCAAATCTGTTTTGGCCACGATTTGTGCATTGGTCGCTGGCACTGGCGGCGACATTCTTGACGGTGCAATAGGATTCGGTTTAGAAAGTGGTTTCGATTCCTGTGTCCGGAGTGGCCAATAGGCATGCTGCCCGTCAACGATTCGCAGTTTGCCGTTATGCTTTCGGGCCAGTTGCTCGATTCGTCTAGCATCGGTAAACGTGAACGCAAGATATCCATCCTCGATACCAATGTAACGAATCGACCACAACGCCGCGTCCATTCGCAACTCCGCAACATCCAACAGTCGCGCAGCAATCTTCGGCATTGGTCCGAAACGATCTGTCAATTCCTGCCGGATCTCCGCGATCGCATGGACATCCTGCAAGCGACTCAATCGGCGATATACGTCGATCTTGTGCCGCATCTCAGGTATGTATTCGCTCGACAAAAACGCTTCGATTGGCAAGTTTATTTCTACGTCTATTTTCATCGTCGGCGGCTGATGAGTCAGTTGACGGACGGCCCCCGCCAATAGTTGACAATACAATTCGTATCCAACTGTTGCAATGTGTCCACTTTGCTGTGTCCCAAGCAAATTCCCTGCTCCGCGGATTTCAAGATCCCGCATAGCAATGCCGAAACCAGCTCCCAATTGAGAATATTCCTCAATGGCATGCAGTCGTCGAGCCGCATCCGGATTGAGACTTCGATCGCGATCGACGAGCAGATAGCAATGCGCCTGGTGTTTGTAACGACCGACTCTACCTCTCAATTGATGCAGCTCGGAGAGGCCGTAGCGGTTCGCATCGTCGATAAAAATCGTGTTGGCGTTGGGGATATCCAGTCCGCTCTCAATGATCGTGGTCGCCAACAATATATCCGCTCGATGATCTATGAAGTCGAGCATAACTTGTTCGAGGACTCCCTCCGCCATTTGACCATGCCCAATGAGAATTCTGGCTTCAGGCGCAATCCGCTGCAATCTTGCCGCAATGGAGTGCATGTCTTCGATACGATTGTGCACGAAGAAAATTTGACCATCTCGATTCAATTCACGTAAAATCGCGTTGCGTATCAACGCATCGTCGAATCGCACTACCCGGGTTTCGACGGCCATTCGCTCTTCCGGTGCCGTTTCCAAATTGGAAATATCGCGAACTCCCAACAACGACATATGCAGCGTTCTAGGAATCGGAGTCGCAGAGAGCGTCAGGATGTCAACCATCGAGGCCGACTTCTTCATTCGCTCCTTTAGTTCGACACCGAACTTCTGTTCTTCGTCAATGACCAACAAACCCAAGTTGAAAAACTGGACATCCGCCGAAGCCAATCTATGCGTTCCGATCACAATATCCACTTGCCCGCGCGCCAACCGCCGCAAAGTTTCTTTTTGCTCAGCCGCTGTTTCGAAGCGACTTAATTTGGCGATTTCGAATGGAAATTCGACCATCCGTTTCTTGAACGTTTTGTAATGCTGTTCGGCGAGAACCGTCGTGGGAACCAGCACCCCAACCTGATAGCCACTTTCGACCGCTTTGAAGGCCGCTCGCATCGCGACCTCGGTTTTGCCGAACCCAAC
>JAYVBW010000853.1:0-2303 GCA_043750255.1 Pirellula sp. | reverse complement strand
ATTCTTTGGAAGTGACCATGCTCGATGTCATCCAACGTGGATACACAGGACTTGTTTCTCAGCAAACTCTTTGGCGTAAGAACAATCAGCGGCTTGCTCCATTTCGACTTGGCTTGACGACGCAACAAGTGAAAGTATTGTGCGGGAGTTGATGGCTGCGTGACTTGAACATTGTGTTCTGCAGTCAGCAATAGGAATCGCTCGAGGCGTGCACTGCAATGCTCAGGCCCCTGGCCTTCGAAACCATGAGGCAGCAGCATGACCAAACGGCTTAGGCGTTTCCATTTGTCTTCTGCGCTCGTAATAAACTGGTCGACTACGCATTGAGCAACATTCCAGAAGTCGCCGAATTGTGCTTCCCATGCAATCAATCCCTCCGGGCAATCAAGGCTGTATCCATATTCAAAGCCGAGTACAGCGATCTCGGAAAGTGGGCTATTGATGATCTCGATTCGAGCTTGATTGGGAGCCAAATGGCCAAGCGGCATGTACTTTCGATTGTCCTCCACATCGCGAACTACCGCATGTCGCTGCGAGAAAGTTCCACGTTCGCTGTCTTGGCCGGACAGTCGAACTGGATGGCCTTCTGATAAAAGAGATGCAAACGCCAGGGATTCAGCCGTAGCCCAATCCAGTGGTTGCTTGCCAGCAGCCATCTCTCGCCGGTCATCAAACTGCTTCACAAGTTTCTTATGCAGGTTGAAGCCTTGTGGCACGGCACAGGCAGCCCGAATCAATTCCCCTGCTATTTGCTTGGGTATGGATGTGGAGACTGGATGGTCGGCAGGCTCAGCACCTCCGAAGTAACCTGCCCAATAGCCGGTGAGACTTTGGAGATCGTGGACAAAGGGCTCGGTTTTTGCGAGTTCAAACTCGCGTGATAGTCGGTTGTGCCGCACCTCGGCGATCGCGTCCGCTTCCAATCGAGAAAGCTCATTCATTTCCAGCAAATGTTCGAGATAGCTTTCGCGTACATTCTTGCGTTTGTCAATTGCAGCATACATTAGCGGCTGCGTGAAACGCGGCTCGTCCCCTTCGTTGTGACCCATACGTCGGTACGCATACATGTCGATGACGACGTCTTTTTCGAACTCCTTACGGAAATCCATTGCTAAGTTCACGACTTGAGCAACCGCTTCCGGATCTTCACCATTGACATGGAAAATCGGTATTTGAAGCATTTTCGCAATGTCGGTCGCATAGGTACAACTTCGCGCCTCATCGGGTTCGGTCGTAAAGCCGATTTGGTTGTTGAGAACGATATGCAGTGTACCGCCGGTTCGGTAGCCTGGCAGCTCGCTCAGGTTAAGCGTTTCTTGAACTACACCTTCGCCAATAAATGAGGCGTCACCGTGAATGAGGATCGTCATGCTTTCGGTGCGATGCGTGTCACCTTCGCGATCTTGTTTCGCTCGACATCGCCCTAGCGCAACTGGATTCACAAACTCAAGGTGACTTGGGTTGAAACAAAGTGAGATGTGGACTTTCTGTCCGGTGCTGGTGGTCCAGTCACTGCTATACCCCATATGGTATTTGACGTCGCCACCGCCGCGGAACAGTTCTGGCTTGGGATCATCAAACGACCAAAAGATACTCTGAGCACGTTTGCCCATAATATTGGCCAGCACGTTGAGCCGACCACGGTGGGCCATTGCTAGAAGTACTCCATGGATGCCATGCTGACCGGCTTTCTCTAGCGCGCGATCCAAAAGTGGGATCAAGCTCTCCGCACCTTCCAGCGAGAATGTCTTAGCAGTCTGGTATTTCTTTCGAACGAACTCCTCGAAAATAGTCGCATCAGCAAGCTTCGTGTAAATTCGCGTTTGAACTTCGTGCGAAAGGGTGAGTCGGTTTTGTGTCGTCTCCATACGCCGTTGAAGCCAATCGCGGATGTTGCGATTGTCAATGTGCATGAACTGCGCACCAATACTTCGACAGTAAGTGTTCCGCAGCTTTTCAATAATGTCGGCAAGTGTACGACCGTTGGCGTACTCGAGTGTCGGTGAAGTAAATGGGCGTTTGAGGTCCTCGTCGGTTAGGCCATGCGATTGAGGGTCCAGCTCTGGTGGTCCTTTGCGAGTCAGACCTAAAGGATCGATCCTCGCCATTAGATGTCCACGCACTCTGTACTCGCGAACCAATTGGTCCACACGCTCCTGCATTCGAGCTAGCCACAGTACATCGGGTGCTGGCTCGGACGAATTGCTATCTATCGTCGAGCTAACCTCGTGCTGTTCCGCGAACAATGCCTCGGATTGTGCGGCGAGCGAAAATTCTTCGAAGTAACGCTTCCATACATCAGA
>JAYVBW010000852.1:0-4981 GCA_043750255.1 Pirellula sp. | reverse complement strand
TGCACAGATTCTGGCAGAAAGAAAAGAGAGCAATGCAAGCCATGAAGTTCATCTGTTTTGGCGACAAAGCGAACTTTCGCGGTTCGGTCGAGCCCGGATTATTCACAGCGTATTTATTGATCAGCCATTGGGCGCTAGCCCGCAGTTATGGTCGCATTGACAACCGTGGGCTAGCGCCCTTCGGCTAATGAATAATCCGTGCTCGAGGGTCGTGCTAACTCATTTCGAACTGGCTTTCGAATGCGAGGCATTGCGTGCACCAGACTTAGTCATTTCGCAAATCTTTTCATGCAATTCGGAGACCGTAAACGGCTTTCCCTTGACTTTATTAAAACCGATTGCGTCGACCAAATATCGGCTTCGGATCAGCGTTCGAAGCTGTCCCATATTCAGTTCTGGAATCAGCACCTGCTTGTAGCGAGAGATGATTTCGCCAAGGTTGCTTGGAAATGGATTCAGGTAGCGAATATGCGCCAAAGCGACACTGCAACCGTCGGCCTGTGCGTCTTGGACGGCGGTAAGGCATGCCCCATAGGTACCACCCCATGACAACACTAGTAATTCGCCGCTCTGTGGGCCGACTACTTGTTGTGGAGGCAGCAGTTTTGCAGCGTTGGCAACTTTTTGTGCTCGGATATTTACCATCTTTTGGTGGTTTTCTGGATCGTAGCTTATATTGCCGGTGCCATCCTCTTTTTCGATTCCGCCCACGCGATGCATTAGTCCCTCGGTCCCTGGTATCGCCCATGGCCGCGCCAACAATTCATTACGCTTGTACGGCATGAATGCCCCGTCTGGATTGTTGCTTTCCGTCGGATGCGTCACCGTGATGGGAGTCATCTTGGAGACGTCAGGAACAGCCCACGGTTCCGAGCCGTTCGCAATGTAGCCGTCAGATAGTACGATGACTGGAAGCATTAATTGAGTTGCCAACATCCATGCCTCTTGAACAATCTCGTAGCAATCACCAGGGCTTTGTGCTGCGAGGACGGGCAACGGAGACTCGCCGTTTCGGCCGAACATAACCTGCATCAAGTCCGACTGCTCGGTTTTCGTAGGCAGTCCAGTGCTTGGGCCACCGCGCTGCACGTCGATAACGAGCAATGGCAGTTCGAGCATGAGAGCAAGGCCCATTCCCTCGGTTTTAAGGGCTATCCCTGGACCACTGGAGGAAGTGACCGCCATTTGACCACCGTACGAAGCCCCGATCGCAGCGCATACCGCTGCGATTTCATCCTCAGCTTGAAAAGTACAAACTCCGAAGTTTTTGTACTTGCATAATTCGTGAAGGATATCGCTAGCAGGTGTGATCGGGTACGAAGCGTAAAATATTTCTTTTCCACTTCGATGGGCTGCAGCCATCAATCCATAAGCCATCGCTTGATTGCCAATGATGTTGCGATAGGTTCCAGGAACTAATTTGGCGGGTTCGATATTGTAGCTGTGACCGAGCGCCTCGATCGTTTCACCAAATGCCCAACCAGCCCGCAAGGCTTTTTCATTGGCTTTCGCAATGGAGGATGTACCGTCGCCAAACTTGCCGTTGATATAGCGAAGCGTCGCGTCCATGTTGCGACCGTACAACCAATAGACTAGCCCCATCGCAAAGAAATTCTTGCATCGGTCCGCTTCCTTGACGCTGAGTCCAAGCTCGGCAACGGCTTGTTTAGTCAATCGCGTAATCGGAACCTTGATCAACCGATAGTTTTCCATTGCTGGTTCTTCCAGCGGATTCACTTTGAGCTTGGCCAGTTTGAGATCTTTATCTTCAAAGCTGTCTTCGTTAACGATCAACAGACCACCCTTGGGAAGATCGGCGATATTAGTTACGAGGGCGGCAGGGTTCATCGCGACCAAAGCGTCGAGCGTATCACCTGGCGTATGCACTTCATGCGAAGCAAATTGCACTTGGAAACCAGAAACGCCTGCCCGTGTCCCACGTGGAGCGCGAATTTCGGCTGGGAAATCTGGGAAGGTGGCAATGTCGTTGCCCGCCAAAGCAGACGTGTTCGTCAGTTGGGTACCGAGCAACTGCATGCCATCACCCGAATCGCCACACAAGCGAACGGTGATCCCGCTGACGGTTTTGACGGCTTTACTATTCGAAGTCGAGGGGGCTTCGGTGGACATCAGAGTGTTGGCTCGCGGAAGGGATTTTCAAGTTTTCTGTCATTTGCCTGCACTGGGAGGAAAAAACAGCCAACGATCACGCCGTCCGCTTTCGCAAGCAGGAAGGCCGGAGGTCGTTGTGAATCTGTAACGATAGTATCGAATATTCGGACTCGACTCATTCAGCTATTCTGGCAAAACCTTTGCAATTTGAGTATCTCAAAACACTCGAAACGACCCAGTTTCACTAGATTTTCGTCTTAAGCCATCCATTTAAAGGAGAGGGAGCGACCTTAATTGGCCCGCAAGGACGATTTCTTGTAAATTAGGCTACGTGTATGCCAGGGCTTTTTTAAAAGATTAGGCGATTTTCGCTTTGGCATCGGAGATAGAATCGAGTAATCCAACAACTGCGATGCAACAATGCCGCTTGAAATCGAAGACGATTTTGGCATTTGCGGTCCATCGCGCACAATGAAGAGAGTGGCGAAACAGATGTCGTTTCATACTTTGCATTTGACAGTAGGCGAGTTTGACAAAATGGTTCGACTCGGGGCCTTTGACGATGTCCATCGCAAGATCGAGTTATTCCGTGGAGAACTTATCGAAATGAACCCTGCCGGGCCTGTGCACGACGATTTGATCATTTACTTGAATAACTGGTCTATGCGAGTTGTTGATAGTTCGCAAACATTAGTTACCTCGCAAACCGGTCTCGATTTGCCAGAACAATCGAGTCGCCCCGAGCCCGATTTGATGTGGATTGGATCGCGTCGATACCGAGACGGTCACCCTCGAGCCAGCGACGTTCAGCTTGCGATTGAAGTATCGGACAGCAGTTTGGAAAAAGATATTCAGGACAAGGGGCACCTATACGCAGAAGCAGGAATCATTGAATACTGGATCGTTGACACGCAGTCCAATCTGGTTCACGTCTACCGTCGCCCCAGCGCCAATGGGTATCAAGAGCGATTAAAGTTTGGAAAGGGCGATTTTGTTTCTCCATTATGCCGAGAGTCAGCCGTGCTCAATGTCGATGAACTTTTTGGTTGTTAGCAAGACGCAGATGGGGCAAAGTTATGCACCCACTTTAGGCTCTTGTCGCGCTCTGGGATTACCTTATTTTGAGGTTGATGCTTACAATGCGAAGCCATGAACCTAGATACCAATAATATAACCGTAGACCGCGATTCGCTCGCATCTGAATATCTCGATCGACTTCTCTATCCGCCTTACCCCGTTCAAGAAGAAGCATTGCTCACTTGGTTCACTTGTGACCAAGGACTGCTGGTCTGTGCGCCAACAGGTACTGGGAAAACGCTGATCGCGGAGGCCGCCATTTACGAAGCCCTCCGAACCGGAAAGAAGTGTTATTACACGACACCTTTGATTGCATTGACCGATCAAAAGTTGACTGAAATTCAGGAGACTGCCGTGCGATGGGGCTACCCTGCAAGCAGTATCGGCCTGGTAACAGGCAACAGGCGAGTCAATCCGGACGCTCCAGTCCTGGTTGTGGTCGCCGAGATTTTGCTCAATCGACTAATGCAAGATCCCGAGTCCTTCGAGTCGGTTTCATCCGTGGTGATGGATGAGTTCCATTCGTTCAACGACCCAGAACGCGGGATCGTCTGGGAACTTAGTCTCGGAATGCTTCCTCGTCATACACGCATCATGCTGCTTTCCGCCACGATCGGCAACAGTGTCGAATTCTGCAGTTGGCTGATGCGATCTCATGGCCGGAGTATGGAGTTGGTGCAAAGTACAGAACGCAAGGTGCCACTGCAATTCGAGTGGGTCGATGACGCATATCTTGACGAACATTTGGAACGGATCGCAGAGGGGGATGAGGCCAAACGCCGAACGCCGGGTTTAGTATTTTGCTTCAACCGCGATCAATGTTGGCAGCTTGCAGAGGTGCTCAAGGGCAAGAAGCTCATCGACAAAGAACGCCAAGCAATCCTCACGAAGCGCATCGAATCGTATGACTTCACACAGGGTGCTGGCCCAAAGCTGAGGCAAGTCCTCATCCGAGGAATCGGTGTGCATCACGCAGGTTTGATGCCCAAGTACAGGCGGATGGTGGAGCAACTTTTTCAAGAGAAACTGCTTAGCATTTGCGTATGCACGGAAACTCTGTCCGCAGGCATCAATCTGCCTGCCCGAAGCGTTATTTTGCCAAGCATGGTGAAGGGTCCTTTCGGGAAAAAGAAAATTATCGAACCCAGTTCGGCTCAACAGATTTTCGGACGTGCAGGGCGACCCCAATTTGATTCCCAAGGTTTTGTCTATGTGCTTGCGCATGAGGATGACGTCAAATACTTGCGATGGAAAGCTCAATTCGATTTGATTCCTGAGGACACGAAAGACCCTGGTCTACTTCGAGCCAGGAAGGCACTCAAGAAGAAGATGCCGACGAAACGAGCTGGTGAGACTTATTGGACTCGCGAGCAGTTCGAGAAGCTCAGGCAAGCACCGGCAGCCAGATTATCCAGCAAGGGACTTCTGCCATGGCGGCTTCTAGCGTACATGCTTTTAAATTCACCGGAAGTGCAGCCGCTTCGAGATCTGGTCGGACGACGTTTACTGCCATCCAGCGAGATTCCTCAAGCGCAGCGAGAACTCAATCAAATGCTCGTTACGCTGTGGTCCGCAGGCTATCTCGATTTGTCCCCCAAGCCGACTTCGATCGCAAACGCAACATCCATCAAAAATCCGTCGGGGAAAGATAAAAGCAAAGTCGAACCGGAGCGGAAACCATGGATTGCATTTTCAGCTAAACCGGATCCGAATGCGACTGCCGATGAACAAAGCGAAATAGTTGATGACGAAGAAGATGTCGCTGTAGATGCCAGCCCTGGCAGCGCCGGAG
>JAYVBW010000851.1:0-3657 GCA_043750255.1 Pirellula sp. | reverse complement strand
CTGTTCAGCCAGAAGCTCAAGAAGACGCTTAATGCCTATCACAATCGAGCGATCGCGACTCAGGAAGTGATCGAGGAGTTGATCAGGTTAGCCAAGGAGATGGACGCCGCAAGTAAGCGGGGCGAAGACCTGGGCCTCACGGATGACGAGATCGCGTTTTACGACGCATTAACCGCAAATGAGTCAGCCGTACAAGCGATGGGGGACGACAAACTCAAACTGATCGCAGTTGAGTTGATTACACAGGTCCGTAGGAGCGTCACGATCGATTGGACTCTTCGCGAGAGTGCAAGAGCGAGGATTCGAGTAATGGTAAAGCGGATTTTGAATCGATATGGTTATCCACCGGATTTACAGGAGGAGGCGGTGAAAACTGTTTTGCTGCAAGCTGAGTTGCTTTGCGCGGATTGGGCTGTCGATTCGATATGAGTCTCCAGAGCCGCTGGGCTGCAATTCCCGACGGCTACCACCATATCCAACCGAATTATCAAAAATTAAAACTGCCGTCCAATAGTCAACGCTACCAATCCCGCATTTGCTTCTCGCACTCCGTTCTTTTGAACATTGCCGAAACAATTTGGTTACAATGAGAGATCCTGCCTGACCATTTCCCACCTCACACCTTGAGCTTCGTGATGCGACTGTTTATTTGGCCAATTGCGTTACTGGCTAGCTCAGCAATAATGAGCTTCGCGAGCGAGCCGGAGTTGCTTTTCGAACGCGACGTGCGACCGATTCTGAAAACACACTGCTTTCAATGCCATGGCGAAGAAGAAAAACGCGAAGGTGGGCTCGACGGACGCCAAGTGCGACAATTGCTCGTCGGCGGAGAATCGGGACCAGCTATCGTGGCTGGCAAGTCCAATGAAAGCTTGCTTTGGAACCGTATCGAATCCGGGGAAATGCCTCTCAAGGGAAAACTCTCCGATGGTGAAAAACAGACCCTTCGCAATTGGATCGATCAAGGAGCGAGAGTTGCGAGGCCAGAACTAGCCAGCGTTCCCGCTGAAACCGAATGGACCGACGAGGAACGCGGCTACTGGGCCTTTCAGCCCGTGCGGCGTCCAGCATTACCCACCGTCCGTAATGCAGAAGGAGTCCAGACGCCCATTGATAACTTTCTGTTGAGTGAATTGGAATCGCGAGGACTCTGTTTTTCACCATCAGCAGACCGAGCCACGTTAGCCCGCCGACTGGCGTTCGATCTTCTAGGTCTACCGCTTGCACCGGAACGCATGGCTAGCTTTGTGGCGAGCGAATCAACAGATGCATACGATCGATTGGTGGAGGAACTGTTGGCCTCACCAGAGTACGGGGAACGCTGGGCGCGACACTGGCTGGATCCGGCGGGATACGCAGATAGCGACGGTTACACAGAGAACGATCGTGAACGCCCCTGGGCCTTTCGCTATCGTGACTACGTAATCCGTGCTCTGAATCGAGATAAGCCATTTGATGAGTTTGTTGTCGAGCAACTGGCTGGCGATGAGCTTGTTGCGCAGCCGTATCAAAATTTGAATGAGCAAGACATCGACCGACTGACGGCATCCGGATTCTTGCGAACAGCCCCGGACGGGACCGGAGACGTAGGCGATCAGAATGTTGCTCGCAATGACGTAATGGCGGAGACGATCAAAATTGTATCCACCACGATGTTGGGGATGACGGTAGGTTGTGCTCAATGCCATTCGCACCGTTACGATCCGATTTCGCATCATGATTACCATCGCATTCGCGCCATCTTTGAGCCGGCGCTCGACTGGAAGAACTGGCGCGATCACGCGGCTCAGCAAGTCAATCTGTGGACGCCTGAGGAACTCACCGCTGCCTCGCAAGTCGATAAAGCTCTGCAAGAAATTAATGGTCAACGTTCTGCGGCTCTCGATGAAATCGTCAGCGACATTTTTGAAAAAGTTGTCGTTGCCCTCGAGGTGGATCAACAGTCTTTGGCGCGCGAAGCGAAGGCAACTGCAGCCGACAAACGAACCTCGGCTCACCAGCAGATTCTCAAAGACTACCCACGATTGAATGTGGACCGTGGCAGTGCGACCTTGTACGAACCAAAACGTATCGCGGAACACAACAAAAAGTTTGAAGAGCTCATTGCTGCTGCTAAAATGAAGCGACCACCGGACAACTTTATCGCTTGTCTAACTGAGGTTCCAGGAAACAAGCCAGTCACCTATCGCTTTTCGCGTGGCGATATTCAGCAACCTCGCGATGAAGTTGCGCCAGGTGAACTGAGCGTACTGCCAGCCTATTCGTTGCCAGACGACGATCCGCAAGTCCCAACCACTGGCCGCAGGCTGGCATTTGCAAAGCATCTCACCAGTGGTCAACATCCGCTGGTTGCGAGAACGCTCGTCAACCGATTTTGGATGCATCACTTCGGGCGTGGGATTGTGCCAACGCCAGGGGACTTCGGTCGCTTGGGTGAACCACCCAGCCATCCAGCGCTGCTCGATTGGCTGGCCGATGAATTCGTTCGCAGCGGTTGGAGTTTGAAGGCGATGCATCGCTTGATTGTGCGTTCCGAAGCCTACCGACAATCGTCGATCCGGTCCGAAAGCGAAACGGATTCAGAGAACCGCTATTTGGGTCGGATGTCAGTGAGGCGACTGGAGGCGGAAGCGATTCGTGACGCCATGTTGGAAGTTTCCGGGATGCGCACCAACGTCATGTTTGGACCAACTTCTCCAGTAAACCCGGATGAAGTGGGACAGATCGTCGTCGGCTCCGCAACGCGAGACGGCAACGGCATCAAAGTTTCGAAGAGTGAGGATACGCCTGAAAAATTTCGGCGAGGCATCTATATTCAAGTTCGTCGATCGATGCCGCTCGGGATGCTCGAGCCATTTGATTTAGCCGCCATGAGCCCCAATTGTGATCGTCGCGCTTCGTCGACCGTTGCACCACAATCGCTGTTGATGATGAATAACGACGTTATCTTGACTTTGGCCGAGCGATTTGCCAATCGTGTATTGCGTGATACCGGTAGCGATCCCACGGTGCAGATGGCTCATGCGTGGACGCTGGCGTTCGGTACTCCACCGGATAACGGCGAATTGAAAGCAGGCGTGTCTCTATTGGTAGCTCAACATCAACATTTTCAGCAAGCCGCTGAAACTGCTGCAGCGGATGCCAAGCCTTCGGATAAACCTGCCGTTTTGGCCTCGCCGGAACTTCAAGCGTTGGCGCTGTTATGTCAGGCGCTCTTTTCGTCGAACCGTTTCCTGTATGTGGACTAAACCGATGCCAGAAAAAATGATGCCAGCGAATCTAGGCGACTTCGATGCGTCGCGCCGACATTTTTTGGCGGCACAGGGATTCGGCCTTTCTTCAATTGCGATGTCCTATTTGATGGCGCGAGATGCGAGAGCGGATCCGGAAAAGCCGAACCTGCAGCAAAAAGTTTTCGATCTCACGCCCAAGAAGCCGCCACGTCAGCCGCAGTGCAAAGCCATGATCTCGCTCTTCATGCAAGGTGGTCCGTCGCATATAGACCTTTGCGATCGTAAACCGGAACTTGCCAAGCGCCACATGGAGAATTTTCCTGGCGATATCAAGTACGATAACGCTGCGGAATCCTCTGCTAAGTTATGGAATGGGCCTTGGAAATGGTCTAGACATGGTGAGTCGGGTCTTGAGTTGAGTGAG
>JAYVBW010000850.1:0-3419 GCA_043750255.1 Pirellula sp. | reverse complement strand
CGAGCTCTTCTTCACTGAAACGGGCCATGATTTTGGTCTCCAAGAAGGTTTGAGATAGTTTTTTCGAAAAAACTCGAAAAAACCCTTTTGACGTTTTGTATGCACCATGTGACTATGCGTCAAGTGACTACCGAGACAATCACCGTTTTTTATGCGAATGTAGAGAGATCCTGAACGATGAACGACAACCTTCTTGCACTGATACTCATGGACACTCCTCGAACCGAAGCCGCCAGACAGAAGACCCTTGAAGAGATTGCCGAGCGACTAACCAAGCTCCGTAAGGAACGAGGCATAACGCAAGTCGAGATGGCGAAGAAGCTGAAGACAACTCAATCAATTTATTCGCGATATGAGCGCGCAGATGTTCGGCTCTACGTTGATACGATGCTTCGAATTGCCCAGACACTTGGCGTTACCCCTAACGACCTTTTTGGCATAACCAAGAGTGGCAACGATGCCGCTGAGCCAATCGAGCATGCGATACCGAAGCGAATTCTCCGAAGGCTTCGAGGTGCCGAGAACCTAACTCGCACCCAACAGGATTCATTGATTCTTGTAATCGATAGCATTGTTAGCGCTGGGAAGAAGAAACGCCCCAAGAAGTCTATGGCGGAATCAAGCATCGCGAGTTAGTCATCGTACAACACGACTTTTGTTGCTTGGCCCTTTCCGCGTCCAGTCCTTACGATAAAAACGTGTCGCCATGCGCTCCGTAAACTGCGCCGGGGTGAGCGACACGTTTTTACCTCCAGTCCCTACCGCTACCAACATTGGACCTTTTGAATGTTTAGCCTGTTGGGTCTTCATCAACCTTTGAACTTGGTAGCCGCCAATGGTTTGCATTGAGCAAGCCTCATCGCGATCGGCCATCCAGCCATCTCGGGACCGGCTTTAAGCGAATCTTTGAGCAAGACTTGTCGATCAACCGTGCTCGCATGTGGCTTTTCTTGCATCGAGCAGCGGGCTTTGAGTGAGGCATTTAGCAAGACCCATCGGCTGCCGCCTGGTTTGCGGTGACTCTGGCCAAGGTTCTGCGCTGCGAATAATGTACCTTGTTCGCAGTGCCTCACTGCGGAACATCATTCTTCGCTTGCGTAAGCTCGCATCCAAAGCAGCCATCCTGCCGGTGGTTCTCAACGTCAATTAGCCAAGTTCCATTGGGGCATGTGCTTCGAGCGGGGCCGCTATCGCCACTTCTCTGCCGTGTACTGCGGGCGGAACTTCGCTTTTGATGTACGGCGGAATGGCTGAACCCAACTTACATTCTCAATGCGCTTTGAGTGAATGGGTTTTCTTATTGGCCCTGGCCCGCTAGACCGCCGAACATCAACGCTACGCCGCCGCCTTGCAACAGGGCAGGCCCGGCCCGCATTGGCCTGAGGGGCCAATGCTACATCCCTCTTTAATCGGAATTCGGGATCGTCCCTCATCCGAACTCACGCGGGCGTCCTGCCCTGGCTACGGCTGCGCACGGTCTTCCGGCATCCATGCCTACAGACACGCGGTGGGCAGTCGCGATGATGAAGGGCCTACATTCGATGCGAAACATCGCATGCGACGATTGCCATTGATGGAAACGGGGCCTTGAGGTTCGATCATCATTGCTCGTGCCCGTCGCTCGTGCTCCGCCTTCGCTGGCCGGGACTCGCTCGCTCACGCTCGCTCGGTCTGATCGCCCTCGGCCTCGCTACGTCCCTGACTTGGAATGGTTCTTGTCTGTTCAATCGAAAATCATCAATCGAAAATCTTCAATGGCTCCCCGCTCTCGTGCCGATGGCGACCAGACCAGCATCCTTGCTGTCCCAGCCTTACAATCGGCGGCATCCGTGACCGCCGTTTTCGGTTCTTACTTTACGGGCAGACCAGCGGCGAAGCGTGCGTCTTGCAGCGAGCAACTTCGGTCCAAGAGCGATGCAGTTGCGGGCGAATGGAGATTGCGTCTTGTTAGAAGCAGTATGTTCGCCCGCTTTTAGAACAAAGCGATTTCAAAATCGGTGTATGACTGGCACCTACCGAAGGGCCCCCAACGAAGTTACCCGAAGGGACCCTCAAGAACGTTCTTCTTATTGGCAGCTTTTGTTAACCCGTTTAAATAGTGCATGCTCACCGCTTTGGCTGCAAATCGCCGTAAGGAATCCATCAACAGATCCATCTGCTTTGTGATCCATTCGACCAACGGTAGCGGACAACGAATCCTCAACGATCGGGCTTTCGGGGTCAGATTTCCTCAGTTGAGTAAACACTGACTTCTCCAACTCGTGAAGATCGGTCTGTGGATCATCTGCTAGTTGAAGCAAAATCCTGCTAAGATAGCGCAGTCCATCCGGCGTTCCATAAATTCGAATCTTTGGGTCAAACTCGTCTAAGCGAACACCAAAGAAGAGCATTGGCTTTTCTCGTTGGTTTTCTACCATTCTTAATCTCGCTATCTATTTACCTGCATTCTTGGGAAAACATCGGGTGTAAACAGCTCCATTTTTCCCCTTCTTTGTATGACACCTACAGCAAGGAGTCTCCCACACATCACCTGGTTTTCCAATTGGAGGTTGAATATCCCAGTGGGGTTCTTCATCACCGGGTCTATCCGGGCACCATTTTCTTCCGCTGTCGTCAACCCAGCAACCATCCTTGTCTTTCTTCGGCTCCCCTTTCTTTGGATCCTTGAATGGTTCACAGCCTGTTGGCGGGTGTTTCTTCATGCACTGAAAATTGCAGTTTTCTAGTGAGTCGTCCCTGGCATCCTTTCGGCGTTTAAAAGCCCGGTCAGATTCCCCATTATTTCTTACGGCTTCTGGATTATCCTCGATGCACTTATCAAAACACTCCGTAAGATTCTTTGGGCCGTCCTCCCACCAACGTGGAAATTTAATTGGCGTCAAAGGCGGATCGTCGCTACCTTCGAAAGAATTGGGCAATTGGAAAAATAAGCCTGTTGGATCGACGCCAACCAACGGATGGCTATCAATGAATTCAAACAAATTACCACCGTCCAAATACCCTATGGGGTCTCTGGTGAAAGACTCCAATCCATCGCGGTAATCGTAAATCATTAGCCATATCTCGACGCGGCCCAACGACTTAGAGTGGGGCGCTTCGGTGCAACGCGGTGTCATTGCCTCGCGTGCGCGCGAGTGCAGTTTTGGGAATGTGTCGAGGACATCCCAAGTGCTTGTTTCGGAAGTGTTCGGAGCAAGTGCAACCATAGATGTACATTGTACGTCGCGCCGTCTGCGCACCGCTACGTTGCCAAGGCACATTTCCCAAAGATTTTTCTTTTTAGGTGCCGGGAGCATTGGAGCGGAGTCAACAACGGCCAGAGTGGCCAAGACAGGTGCCCGAAGGCAGGTGCCCGAAGTCAGGCACCTTAAGAAGCATCTTAAAGAGAAAGAACGCGCGAGAGCTATTTGGGATCAGAA
>JAYVBW010000849.1:0-4848 GCA_043750255.1 Pirellula sp. | reverse complement strand
TTGATTGCGGAAGTAACTCTTGAAGATAATTTTGATTTAGGAACGGAATTTGGCCTTCAAGATTCGTTGCTTTTTGACCGCAATAGTGCCAGCGGTGGAACTTTGAGTAGTCCCGGGTTTAACGTCAATGCAACGCCGCTTTCGATTTTAACACCAACGGCTCAGCAACGAAGGACGCAAAATGTCGCTGGCATGGGAACATCAGGGTTTGGACTGGGTCGATCGAACTCAACGTTTGGATACGGTGGCCTAGTTTTGGCCGCTGGAAGCGAATCGGTCAACATGTTGTTTCGTGCCCTGCAGGATGCAAACCGTGTTCAGATCCTATCGCGGCCACACTTGATGACAATTGATAATAATGTCGCGAATGTTCAGGTTGGATCGAAGGTTCCGAGAATACAGGGTTCAACTCTCGGTGTTCAAGGAACCCAACAAAGCGTCGTGGACACACCCGTAGGATTGATTATGCAGATCCAACCCCGTACAAACCAAGACGGGTTGATCAATATGATTGTAGCGGTGCAACGTTCCAGCTTAGGTCCAACAAGTTCCGGCGTACCCATTGGTGTTAGTGCTACTGGAGATCCGATTCTTTCCCCAATCATCTTCACGACCGAAGCACAGACTCGTGTTACGGCTTACGATGGACAAACAGTTGTGTTATCGGGTTTGATCACCAAGACTCGAAGCACACGTTCGCGACGAATTCCATGGTTGGCTGACATTCCGTTGGCTGGTGCCCTGTTTCGATTCGATAGCCAATCCGAGGCGCGAACCGAGTTGCTTGTGGTGATGACACCACGTGTCATCAATTTCAACAACGATGAGAAGATTCAATTAAATAAACACGTGGAGTCGTCGCGCATGAGCTGGTGCATGGCGGACATACTGAATATTCACGGAGACGTCGGTCTTTCGCCTGGCAATGGCCTTTGGGGGCCCGCTGCTTCGCCGGTGATCTATCCCGATCTAACTCCAACCGTCGATCTTGAGAATGGCAGTGGGCCGTGGAATAGGATCCCTGGAGAACCGGATCAAATAAATGCTGCTCCAGGTGTCGAAATTATCAACGGCAACCCAATCAATGCACCGGTTCGTTCGAGCAATAAGGGGGCGAGAACATTAATGGATTCGTCAACGAACGGAACCGAACAGCCATCCGTGAATTCTGCGTTGCCTATTCAGAACTCGTCGTATCAGCAGAGTAACCAACAAGGTGGAAATGGCGTTTCACCAGCGTCGTACCAGCCGATTTCGCAACCAGTTGCACGCATTGCCAATGGCCGGTAAGACAAAATTCAAGTTCCTGTGCGGTGGCTAGAAGCCAATAGCACTTACTTTGGTAGCGGTACGGCGCGAGCCGTCCGGTGCTTAGTTTGCGACTCAGTGAACCGGCCGGCGCTAGCCCCGGGCATCAATTCATTAGCGATAACACGTTTAACCCAGCCCGAGGCTCGTAGAGCCTAAAGCTAAAAGTAAGCACCAATTGGCCAGCGCCCAATTGGTTCACGAAATCGCAAAATGTCCATCCCACAAAATCGGGCCCGGGGCTAGCGCCCACCGGTTCATGAAATCGCAGAGTGTCCATCGCAAATCCAACAACGGCATTTTACCAACAATTAGTAGCAAATATGAAAATCAATTCAATGAACCTTGCTAAAAAGTACCTTGTCGGATGCACCGCAATTGCGATCTCTCTGTCCTCAGTTGGCTGTGAGTCATTAACCACGGATTCGGCGGCGAGCAAGAAAAAGAAAAAGGATTCGAGCTGGTTTTCGTTCAAGAAAAAGGAATATCAAACCCCTCAAAGTATGACCGTGACATGGACACACGACATCCTAACACTGCCTGGCAAAGCGGCAACTCGCGGCTTTGGGGGGAGATTCTATTTTTACAACGAAAAGACCCAGGCCATCCCTGTCGATGGTGATTTGGTTGTGTATGGTTTCGACGACACACACAAACAAAAGCCAACTGAAGACTTGAATCAAGCGAGTAAACGCTTTCGATTTACTGCCGAACAGTTTACAACCCACTTCACCGAAGGAGAGCTGGGGGCTTCTTACAGTGTTTGGATTCCATGGGATGAAGCCTATGGAGCTCCAAAGAAAATTATGCTCATTCCGACCTTTCTAAACAAGGAAGGAAGAATGGTACGTGGTGCTGCTGCAAGTCTCAATCTTCCCGGCAGTAGCAACGAAGATCCCAACGAAGGAATCATTCAGCAAACGTCAGGCGTGATTCCGACTGCATTGCCTGGTCAAATGATTGACCTTAGAAAGTCGGGAGTAGCTAGTGAAGTAAGTGGTTTGCGAACGACAACCATTCAAGTTCCATCTGGCTCATTGATGCGTCACACGCAAGCCCCGGAGCAACTGCCGAACTTAAGCGAGATCCAGAGTCAGCAACTAGCAGCAGCTACTAATATTTTAGCGGCGTCTTATTTAAGTCCCAATGCAGGTGGGATGAATAGTGCGTCGATCGCCACTCCTACGCAAGCGTCTTTTGAGCAACCCCTGCAACCCGCGTCCAGCTCCAACACGAGTTTTGGTGCGGCTACAACAATGCCGGTCACGCAAAACAAAATGTCTACCAGGAATGTTAACGGGTGGGTTTTACCTGAATACGCTCCAATGAATTGGTCTGGACTGTCACCTCGTTCCGTACCGAGTCAATTCCCGGTTCCAACTTCACAAGGCGTTCAACCAGCCTCTTATCCGACTCGGTAGCAACATACCCTCGAAGTACCACGGTTTCTCCATCCAAGGATGTGGTCACCGCTTGAAGTTTCTTCGGGAGGGGAATTCGAGCTAAACGATTTCTAGCATTGGTCGCAATAACCGTTGCGCTTTGACGTTCGATTTCGATATCGGCCTTGACGATCGGTCGAATCAACTTCTTTGCCTGAGCAGACGTGTTGCCTGCACCGCCGCCGCCGAGGCCACCTAATCCACCAATTCCACCTAGGCCGCCGACCCGACCTCCACCGAGTCCGCCCAGCCCACCGCCCAGTCCACCGCCCAGTCCACCGCCCAGTCCACCGCCCAGTCCACCGCCCAGTCCACCGCCAAGTCCACCCGCTGCTCCGAGTCCACCTGCAGTGCTATTTGTAAATGCGTTGATACCAAACGCACTACCCGCTGCTCCCGTCTGCCCGGTTCCCGTCTGCCCGGTTCCCGTCGGTGCACCTGATACGGTTGAACCGTTTGAAAACGCTGATGAAGGATTGACTTTCGTAAGCTCAAGAATTGGTACTCCTGTGACTCCAGGCCCTCCGAATGAACCTGGAAGCTTATTCGAAGTAGCAGTTCCCCCGAATCCTTGTGGGGCACCGCCAAGTCCGGTCGTTCCACCGGTTCCGGTAGTTCCGCCAAGCCCGGTTAGCTGTGCCTGGGTGGCCCCCAGCGAAAATACCAACGACAGAGCAACTCCAAACGACGCATTGCGTAAAAACGAGAACTTCATGCTAAGCCCAACTGACTGGTTAAACATATTGGTCGATGAGAACGAATTATACGGTTGTTCACGAAGCGTGCGGTAATAATCAATACAAGCAATTGCCTTTTTGTGTCGATTTTCCTGCATTCCCGGTTAATATCGAATCGGCCGCATGGGAGGCTGGACTCGAAGCAATCAAGTGACGCTTGCAATGCATGCACTGGTTGTACACACAATCCGGGCTGTACGAGACATTCGCATTGTAGGATCGCTGGCAATCGTCATTGACATTGGTAGCGGTTCGGCGCGAGCCGTCCGGTGAAGTGCTAGAAAACTAAAAGCAATTACCATTAGGATAGTGTTCTCGGCACTGTGAAATAACGATCCTAAGCGAATTCTCTAGTCTTGAAATCAACTTTGAAGCACAAAATCATCCTCGTCGCTGGTACTCGACCCGAAGCGATCAAAATGATCCCGGTGTATCGCGAGCTAGAAAAATCGCAAGCGATCCAGCCACATTTCCCACCTTTTTAGGGCCAGTGGCGCGTGCGTACTATTTTTTTCACAGTGGGCTCGGCAAAAAGGAACGGGAACGGCGCAATCATCTTTTTGGCGATTGGAATGCTGGCTTCCAACGTCTAAGACCATTCGTGTGGCATTTTGATGGAGCAAGTTTGGTCGAAATGCCAGTAACGACCATGCCATGGTTCAAAGTGCCAATTCATCTTAGCTATGTAATGTACTTAGCTACTTTTTCGCGATTCGCGGCTGCGTCTTATTTTTATGCCGCTCTAAATTTTTGCTGGCTGAATCGAGTTCAGCCCTCATTGTTGCTCCACCCCTTAGATTTTATGGGCTGCGATGATGAAGCGGATCTATCGTTCTTTCCCGGAATGGCGTCTAAGGCGGAATCGAAAATGCAGCTTGCAAGGGAGTTACTCGGCTGGATGTCTAGTAAATTTGAATGTCTAACCATGAAAGAGCACGTCAAACGCATTCGCCCAGGCTTAGGGGTAAATTGCGACACGGTGGTCACACCGAGATATAAGAGTGTTTTGAGCGTGCAGGTTTCGTAACGATCGCGGAGCGATCGGCCACATTGCCGCTTTTTTTGAGTTATCATTGCACCCATGATTTATTCCAATCAAACTTTTACTTTTTCCACCGAGCCATGGCTTGTTGGACTTTCGATAGCGGTGTGTGCACTTACATTCGGACTATCCTATTTTGCTTGGCTTCGCAGCGGATATCTGAAGTCTGTGTTTTGGTTGGAACTGCTTCGCTGTGGAATCGTAGTAGTCGGTGCAGTATTGCTCAATCAACCGGAATGGGTTCAGGAGTTTAAGTCGGACGAAAAACCAACGTTGATCGTGCTTTCAGATGGCTCACAGAGCATGCAGACCAAAGACG
>JAYVBW010000848.1:0-2619 GCA_043750255.1 Pirellula sp. | reverse complement strand
CGGTGTAGTTCGTTTTGAATCGCATTACTAAGTGAGTACTCAATGTTTACACGACGCAAGCGATTGTGGTTGATTGTTGGCATTGGAGTAGCGTTCCTTATTGGCGTTGTCTTTTACAAGCAATTCTTCCTGTCGCGACCGATCGGTAATGGACCAGCCGGTCCGAAGGTAAGTCGCCATGATTTTGTGAAGCCTTGGACAGACAGGGTCGTTCGATTCGTCGGGATCGGTGACAGTATCACCGCATGCCTTGGTGCTCGCAAGCAAGACCACACTTCTTTCAATCGACTCCTTAAGAATCCTGAAGACGAATACGCGGATATGAAAGGGATCTGCCTGTCCACAGTCCTGCCGAATCTGGAATCCGAAAACCTGGCTATCTCTGGCTCAACTTCTATGGAGCATTTGGCGGTTATTGAGGAGCGGCTTACGAAACATGCTCCGAACATATTCGGGATTGTTGTTATGACGACCGGTGGCAATGATCTCATCCACAGCTACGGGCGATCACCGCTCAAAGAATGTGCGATGTATGGTGCAACCAGTTCCCACGCAGAACCATGGATAATGTCATTTCGAATACGACTCCAAGAGATGCTGGATAGGATCGAGGCATGTTTTCCAGGCGGATGTGAAATCTACATCGGTGATATTTACGATCCGACCGATGGCATCGGCGACGCACCTAGTGTTTATCTGCCTCAATGGCCAGATGGCCTTGCAATTCACGCCAAATATAACGCCGTGATTACTGAATGCGCAAAGTCTCATTCAAATGTACACGTTGTTCCGTTGTATGAGACCTTCATGGGACATGGAGCTCATTGCGGGCAGTTTTGGCGATCAACCTACGTACGTGAGGACCCGCATTATTGGTTTTACGAAAACATTGAAGACCCAAATGATCGTGGTTATGACGCAATCCGCAGGGTCTTCCTGAACACTATTGTTAAACACAGCTCGCTCGTTCCTGCGCCACAATCCTTGTCGGGAAATGGGTCTGAACCATACTGAGATTGATGCGGTCACTGGCTCCGCCTGATTAGACTACGCCTGCGGGATCGGATACCCGGGACACGCAAGTCTAGTACATTCCAACGTTGACCATACAACTTACTTCCAGTACCCGAGATAAGATCCGAGGAGTTGGCGTACTTTGGAATGGAAGAGCGAAAAACGATTCCCTCGAATGGTACCGCACCTTTTACAAGTAAGCTAAGGCGTTTCTGAATCTGTCTTAGTGTCGGTGGCGTCATTTGTTTTTTCCAGGTACGCCAATGTTGCGTTTCAATTCTTTGAAATCAAACAGCCCGATATGATACAGCGAACCTGCGTTGCTTGGCTAATCCTTCGCATCCAACGGGTGTAAGAGCCTTATGTTTTTTGACGCAACCAAACCACGTAGTCGAGTGCCTCTGGAGTTTTCCCAATAGCGCGAATCATGTTGGTCGCTTGCGATCGGTGCAGAGTTCCATGTACTGAAAGCTGGAGCAGGGATTCCGAAAGTCGAAACTCCATTGGCCCGCCTCCCACGTCTACCGTAACGGTTCGTCCAAGCTGACTTTGACCTGATCGCTGCATGAAATCCGATTTTTTTCTGACATCGATGACCATCGCATGGCCAGTTCGCCAATCGAGGTAGTCACAGGAGTAGATGGAAATGGAACACCTTCCGCTTCCCAATTGGATTGCCAAAAACATTCTGCGTCGTAAATGTGCAAGAGTGACTTGCGAAGCGATCCAACCCCCATCCCCCTGTCTTGGTCCAACTGCTCCTCCGACAAGTCGCGACATTGATCGAAGATTTTATTCATGGCCCAATCACCGTACCCACAATATTGAGTAAGTGACTCCAAGTCTGTTGCTTCGTATGGAACCGCAGACTCTCCAACTTCCAAACCCCACTGCCTGCACCCCATTGCTACATCGGCTCGCAAGAGGATCGTCGGCTTTGCGATTCGGTAAAAGATGTAGTCGATTCCACCGGGGAACGTTTTCCCTTGTCGTTTGAGGAAGTGCACGATTTGAGCACGATGGTGGACGGAATGGTTCAGAACGTGCATGACTAAACCACCAAGAGGTTGCACGTGCTGACCACCTTTCAGATCGCGATATTGATCGGCATTTCCCGATCACCTTCCCCATGGCCCAAGCGTGGTACGATTCCAAGTCTCGATATAGTTCGATTTTCATGATTTCGGTTTATAAAAGTAGCCAGTGAAGCAATGACTTCTGTGATTTGCAAAGCATCGGATCGACATCATACAACATCATTGCATTTCAATACCACGACATTACGGTGCCCGTGCCCAAAACATCGACCGATGTGTATCTTAAAAGGTTACCGCCATTTATTGCGAATGAACGCTCCCCTGCCAGCTCGTCTGGCTGGAAGCCAAGATTCGCAAGCGAGACAAGTTGGCGGGGGTCCAAAAGAAGTCGGGTATAAGGCGATCGGCAGACTGAAATCTACCGACGGATGGGACTAATGCCTCGTGTGTTTTCAGCAGCGACAGCTGCGACAGCGAAATAGGGGTAGGGAAGTCCAGTTAGGCTGGACTCCCCTCCCTCCGAACCGTACGGGCGGTTTTCCCGCATACGGCTCTCCAGTTAGTAGTT
>JAYVBW010000847.1:0-2925 GCA_043750255.1 Pirellula sp. | reverse complement strand
TTGTTTATCTGGCATTTCCAGGTGAGGGTAGCTCCATCCACAACAGATACGCGGCGAGTATCCGCGATCTCTTTGTCCGAAAGTTTAGAGTATTTTGGGGATTCAATCTTCGCATCGCTTTGCGTCAGAGCTGGATATTCAAAGACCTTAATCTTGAAAACCGAGCTCGCGCCTGTCAGGTAATCAATTCGGTACGACTGATCGATTTGAAGATTGCGTAAATAACCTCCAAACAAAGGGTCTTTAAGGCTTCGCCGCATCGCATGACGGGCTTTTTCGCCTGTCTTGTACTCCGAATCGATCCAAGCTTCATCTGGAACTTCATTTGCAAATCGAACGCTGATAACAACATCGCTTCCACGTTCAATTTCGGCATCTCCGGGCTCAACTTTGATAGTACCGGAATCAACCACCAAGGACATCTGTTTCAAAACGGCTTTTTTCCATAAGCTCTCGTTTGAATAGACAAAGAAGCCGGTCACCGAAGCCAACGCGAACGCTAAAAACTGGGAGATCCATGCGCCTCGCATGCTGCGGGTTGTAATGGTTTGTCTCCAATCGTTGGTTCTAGAATGGTTGATCGTCTCGTCGACCAAGGCTCTACTCAAATAACTTGATGTACTGAGTTGTTCCGTTTGGATTGCTGTAACCAAGCGTTGTTTGAGCGAAGGGAATTGTTCCTCGATACGATTGGCAATCCAACGTCGATC
This sequence comes from Pirellula sp., assembly GCA_043750255.1. Taxonomy (GTDB): domain Bacteria; phylum Planctomycetota; class Planctomycetia; order Pirellulales; family Pirellulaceae; genus JBKCUI01. The sequence goes on along the minus strand of JAYVBW010000847.1, from coordinate 2,215 downwards.
TCGATACGAAAACTTACATCCCACCCATAGACAGGCAATGACACCGATCGCAGCTAGGAAATACCAGCCGTTGAGTTGCGGAAGCGTACCGAGCTGCGAAAGCCCAATCGCAGCGACGGCGATAATGAGCCAACAAACGGCTAGTAACTTAGCGAAATGAACCGTACGGAATCGGTTTGCAACGCACGAAAGTAAATATGCAATTTGCGGATCCATGCTCATCCAGCCTTTCGAATGCACAATAAAGATTCCAAACCAAGGACTCCAATGACACCGACAACTACCCAACGCCACCAACCCTGCTGCGATTCGAGCTCGACGGCTCGCAATTGTCGACGTGCAGCATCCTTCTTTATTGTTAGTCTGCGGTCAGACATCACAACGCCTAGCTTTTCTAATCGTTCCAAATCACCAACCGATGTATTGCTCTCCGATTCCACCAGATTGACGGCAAGTAAGGACTCTGTTCCGCCAGGGATTACTCGTCGATAGATGCCTGGTTCGGAAAACACAATCGTCCTACTGGCTTTTTCATCGAGACCTTCACCTCTGACGTCGTTTCCCGCAAGATCAACGATTCGATGATCACTTGGGATTTTTAGAGACATTCCTACCCGATAGGACGAGGGATCTGGAATGACGGGAGTAGCCATTCGATACAAGCCGGAAATAAACGGTACAAATTTGGTCGACAAAGCGAATTGGCTTTCACTCGGTTGCCACCCAGCCATGAGAATCCAAAACTTTCCAGTACCTTGTTCTTTGCAAATTAACGCTGGCGAACCGTCATCGAATTTCGCCAAAACTCGCCATGCATCAAACTGTTGCGTTTCCATTCGCCGATGCTTCCAAAAACGGATTTTCGAAAAATCATTGAACTTGGAATCCGAAAGATCGGCGAACAACGGATGCTTAAAATCAATTGATTCCAACATTGCATATTGCCGCACATTGGTTTCCGAGACTTTGAAGTCGCTCATTCCAGATAGTTTTTCAAGCCCGATCGTGTAGTCAAAGGGTTTGCTCGTCGAATCTCCTGACTGTGTCGAAGCCAATGAATCCCATACCCACAATAAATGCCCACCTTGCTCTAGATAAATCGCCAAGCCATCCAGATCCGAACTGCTCAAATCATGTGAAGCAACAATCAATGGTGTATTTTCCACCGACGGCCATGGCTCTTGCGATGCTGGTTCCCTCGATTGAAACGTGACCGTTCGAGTTGCATCGCTAAGCGGTAACTGGCTCAAAAAATAGCCGAGCGACTCATCCGGCGCTTTCGATGCGGATTCTACACACACCAATCTCGACTCGATAGGTTCGCTGCGACTCATGTAGTAGCGATTGTCAAATTCCGAACCATCCCCTTCTAGTTGCAACACAGGCGCACCCTTCGGCGGCATGGGTATTCGCACCGTCAACGAGCTTCCAGACGGTACTTGACAAGCTGTTGCAGAATTCTCTATGGGTCGCAATTGTTCGTCGAGCCACTGTAAACGTAGTGCTTCCGAATGAGAGTTGGAAGCGTTCGTAACGCGAACCCGGAGCTTCTCAGCGTCATTTGTTTTTGGTGCATCCATTGTCCCGCCCAGGAGGCGAGCCCCACTCTCACTCCCCTTTGGCAAGCGATTCCTGCCGTCCGACTCATCGGCGGTCAACAGAGTAGCTCTCGCATTGCCTTTCACGACCGACTCCACTCTCTCAATACGCACTCTGCAGGAAACTGGCCAAGCGTATTCCTCGAGCCTCGCCAACTCAGACCCATTCTGAAAATCAGTTACAACAACAATCTCACTTGTTGTCGCATTCGAATCCGACGATGAATCCCAATCGGTTTGGAGCAAGTCGGCTGCCGTCAACAAGGCCAATCCTAAATCGGTATGAAACCAAGTCGGAGCGACCCCTTGCAACGCTGCAATCGCTTGCTGTTGGCGTTGCGAAGCCGGAGTATTAAGCGCGATGTCGATCGCCACAAGTGGACGCAATGAACTATCAAATTGATAGACTGAAATCGCGTCAGTAGGCCCCGATTGTCGAATGATCTGCTCCGCACGCTGAACGGCAGCTTTCCAAATGCCCTCGCGTCTCATGCTTGCACTCGTATCAATCAGCAGCATCCTTTGTGATCCGATTCGATCCGCATCGGTATCGGCCGGAATGTTCCAATACGGACGTGTAAAAGCAAAAGCGAGCAATGCGATCGCGATGGCCCGTA
>JAYVBW010000846.1:0-2367 GCA_043750255.1 Pirellula sp. | reverse complement strand
TTAACCGAACGGCTCGGCATTGCGAGGCGGGATTGGAGTCCCACGCTTCTGCGGGAAATGTGGCGTTTTTTAATGGAACATCAGGCGTACCGCAAGATCTCTCCCGAACACGAGTCACGATGGCTCAACTTGGTCGGTTGGTGTTTGCGGCCCGGATTTGGTTTAGCGGCAGATGACTGGCGAGTGAATTCGACATGGCGAAGCGTCCACAATAAATTGTTGCACCGAACTGCTATGAACGCGTCAGAAACGATCGTGTTATGGCGGCGCATTGCGGGTGGCTTCACCCCAGGCCAGCAGAGAGCCCTATTTCAAGATTGCTGGGCAAGGGTTCGGCCGGTATTAGTGGGCGGAACTCAATCACAATCATCCAACACGAATGTGACTATCGAATTAATGCGATTGATTGGGTCTCTGGAATGGCTGACATCCGACGAGAAGACGGTAGTTGCGGAACAAATTTTGCAGTCCTTAAGTAAGAAAAAGCTCGCGGCAGTCCATGGTCCGTTGCTTTGGACGCTCGGCCGACTCGGTAGTCGCATGCCCGTATATGCAACTCTGCAGCAAGTGGTCAGCGCGTCGCGAGTTCAGTCTTGGGTAGAAAAATTGTTAAATTGTGACCAGGCTTGGATCGCAAAAAATTCGGCCATGGTATCGCTCTGCTTGATGCAGATGACTCGCCGCACCGACGACCGGTACCGCGATATCCCATCGTCAGTACGGGAACGTGTAGCGGCTCAGTTGGTCCAGTTGGGTGCGTCTCCATTGATTATCGAACTCGTTCTCGAAGGTGGAGGTCTAGACCAAGCCAGTGCCGATTCGATTGTTGGCGAGACGCTGCCCCTAGGATTTCGACTATCGAATTCAAGTCAAGGATTTTAGAGCTGCGCTATTTCCTACTACAAAATCCCGGTTTTCCAGCTAGCGCCCAATGCCACTAATGCCACTCACTTTGCGATTTCGTGAACCGGCGGGCGCTAGCCCCGGGCCTAAATTCACAGGCGAAATCGCTTACTACGCAGCCCGAAGCTAGCGGGAAAGGATTAAAGCGAGTGCCATTGAGCTAGCGCCTGCATAGTCATTGCTTCTTTGACGGAAGCCTAGTTTGTCTGAGTTGTACCAAATCTAATTCGCGAATTCGGATAGACCGACATGGCGTTGCACAGACCGCAACTGTTGTTTCTTCCGCAGAGCAGGCGAATAGGAATAGTTCCACGTAATCGATTGTCCAGCTCGCGATCCCATTCTGGCATAGCTTCATTAACGGAATCCTATGTTGGCTGAGTTGTACCAGTGTACAATTAGGATGTAGTCCCAGCCAATATTTGGAGATCTAAAAATGGTGTCATCTGAGACAAAAGCAGTAATTGTGCGAGCAAAGGAAATCTACGCCGATCGGCTGCAAAAGGATTTGGAAGCAAACCACGAAAACCGATTTGTCGCAATCGAACCTGAATCCGGGGAGTATTTCCTCGGCGACACATTCGACCAAGCGGTCCAATCGGCACGCGGGAAATATCCAACCCGATTGTCACACACCATTCGTATCGGTCATGTAGCAGCATTTCACATTGGAGTTATGCAATTGTGAATGGAATTGTAGATGAGCAATTGAGAGCGTTAGTCAATGTACCCGTCGCTTGTTCGGTTGACGGGCAGCGAAAGGAAATTGCCGTTTGGGTGGACACTGCATTCAACGGTGGTTTGATCATTCCTAAATGCATGATTTCCGAATTGGGGCTCATGAAGGAGTCGTCGACAGATGCAATTCTTGCCGATGGCAATTTGGTTGAGCTAGAAACGTACGCGTGCTTCTTCGATTGGTTCGGAAATACCTACGAAACGCAAATCATCGCTAATGCTGGCAAATTTCCGCTACTCGGTACGATGCTTTTGGAGGGACGCCGTTTGATCGTAGACTACTACGTTCGCACCGTTGAGCTCTTTTAGCCGAAGATCACTCATCCAGATCACTCGGTTCCACAGCGGTGCACCCGAAGTGAAGGTCAAATTCGCTGGGGTCAGTTTCGGAGGTCAAATTCGCTGGGGTCAGTTTCGGGATTCGGGATTCAGTTCTAGTTTCTTTTCAATGGCCTTTTGCTGCCGAACCGCTTCGCTTGATTGTTCAATTCGCTTGGCACCTCGCCGTATCAAGTCTGAGGCGCTCTCGGGATGACTCAATCCAAATCGATCGGACAATTCTCGCAACGTTGCAGAAGTCCGTCGATTTCGTTTGGCGTACCAGTTTGCATATCCCGAAAGCCAATGGCTGCATACCACGGCACAAATTTGGCTCGGGCGTTTTGATCAGCGCATGAACGTGATTTGGCATCCAGCAAAAGGCCAACACGATCCAGCCACTCCGGG
>JAYVBW010000845.1:0-1667 GCA_043750255.1 Pirellula sp. | reverse complement strand
CTCGACGGAAAAACGTGGCGATCCTTGCAGGATGAAATGGAACGACTGCCGGACGACCGTCGAAACGATTTAGTATTCGAAAATGTTCAAGCGAGAATGCGAACGATGCTGCTGATGAATAAAGGTTTCGTCATCGGTACAGGCGATTTGTCGGAATCCGCTTTAGGTTGGTCTACCTACAACGCCGACCACATGTCCATGTACAACGTCAACTGCTCCGTGCCGAAAACACTCGTAAAATTCCTTGTTCGCCACGTTGCCATGAATCGATTTGACGGCGATGCTCGGAAGGTATTGTTGGATATTGCTGACACTCCAATATCGCCTGAATTGCTGCCGCTAACCTTAAGCAAAGCAATGCACCAAAGTACGGAGGACACAATTGGTCCATACGAACTTCACGATTTCTTTTTGTATCATTTCGTACGATGCGGTGCGACACCCAGCAAGATTTTGCTCTTGGCACAACATGCAAAATTTGATCGCAATTATTCTATCGAAGAAATCGAAAAAGTATTGAATACTTTTTTGCATAGGTTTTTCGCGGCACAGTTCAAGCGATCTTGCGTGCCAGACGGTCCGAAAGTCGGAACCGTTTCGTTGTCACCCCGAGGCGATTGGCGAATGCCAAGCGACGCTGATCCAGCAGCCTGGCTTAAAACTAATCCGCTTTCTTAACGCGAAAGCTGCGGAAAGCCACTGGATCGCTATGGCCCGCAAAACCGATGTGCCCCTTTCGATTATCAAGTCCCTTGGGAACAGTCTCAAGTTGGCTGCGGTCGAATTGATCGATGTCGACGTCGAGAATCTTGGTGCCGTTCAAGGTGACTTTGATCGTCTGACCGCGGACTTCGATCTCTTGATAGTTCCACTGTCCAACTGGGCGTAGATAACCATGCTTCGCTCCAACGCAATGATAAAGGGAGCCGTGGTATTGAAACGGCTTGAGTGGTGCGCTCGGATGCTTTGCATTGTATCCGTCGTTGTCGATAACTTGAATCTCGAGTCCATCCGATGAGGAATGGCCACCGACGGGTGTTCGCAATGCAATACCATTGTTTCCAGCGGGGGGCAGCTTGAATTCGATTCGCAGACTGAAGTTTTCGTATTCATCTTTGCTTAGTAAATCGCCACCCTTGCCTTGTTTACAGACGATGGCTCCCTCTTTAACTTCATAGTTGTCAACGGCCCCCAGCCAATTGCTAAGATCCTTGCCATTGTTAAGTTCAACAAACCCATCCGCGTCGCGGTCCGCTAGGGACTTGTTTGCGTCCTCGGATCCGATCTCGCGAATAAAGACATTGCGCCAGCGAATCTCACTACCGTGCGTTTGCAGTTGGATCGGGCCTTTCGGATAGACTGGATCTCGCATGAACCCGTTAGGCCTTTTCGCTGCTTCGCCGTCTTTCTTTGACGCGTCCGGTTTCCCATAAGCGAGATAGCCGCTCTTTTGATTGGCAAAGAAATTTTCCAAGACGGCATGATCGACGACCTTCTCACCGTTGAAGACGACGGTCACTCGCTCACCGATCATGGTCATCTTGAGCGAGTTCCACTCGCCAAACGGCTTGTCCATTTTTTTCGAAGGGTCTTTGCCGGGCGAACCTTTGCGGTTGTTCCAAAGACCACCCGAACCTTTATCTTGGCCAAGACCACGAGGATCTCCC
>JAYVBW010000844.1:0-2267 GCA_043750255.1 Pirellula sp. | reverse complement strand
CTCGCACCCCATGTAACTCGCGAAGAAAGCGTCTGCAAAGCATCCTGTCTCGCATCGCTATCGAACGACATGTAGTTGTCAATAAGCACGCGTGGCGTGGTCGTCGAATCGAATTCTGCAAGTCCCCGAATGGCTTCTCGCCTCACCACAGGATCGCTCACAAGTTCCAGGAGGAGTGAGGCGACATCGCTTGCCTTCTTGGCGACGAGCGAATGCACCGCTCGATTCCGTTCCTTTGGTTTGGCTGATCGATCGACTGCCATCTTTCGAAGCGAGTGCAAGGCACGCGGATCACTGAAGACGAGTGCCAACTCAATCGCAGCCTGGCGCACTTTTCCATCAGGACTGATTTCCAGTCTTGCGAATGCGGCGGTCCACTTCGCTGGCATATTGACGGAACGACGCCCTTCAAGACCATGCAGCATTCCGGACAGCAAATCGAGTTGAAATTCGGGATCGTCGCGATTAGCAAGTATTTGGGACAAAGAGTTGAGGCCAATCGCGGACTGCTCGTGGGAAGCCACGCGCCGTGCGATATGATTGCGAACTAGCGGTATGCGAGTGTCCTCCGCAAGTTCGATGAATCGCTGCAGGTCCTTATTAACTAGCGGTTCAATTGCGTACCAATTCATCAGCGGCAAATTCATATCATCGGCATCTTCCGCGTGTTTCAGTAGAGCCGTTGCGACTGCCCAGCGATCGTCCAACTTCAAGCGCTGAAGTGCGCTCGATAAATACAACCGAACGCAGGGCGACGGATCCTGCAACGCCATTTCAACGAAACGCGTTTTTGCAATTGCGGGCGGATTGGATCCTTCGCACAGGAATCGAATTGCCCAAGCTCGGACGTACTCGCTTTTATGATCCAGTTGTTCGATTAAGAAGTTATCATCGAGGACACCAATGACTCGCAATGTCCATAAAGCTCGAAGCTTGACCGGAACTCCAACTTGTTGCTGGAAAATTTCAAGGAGATCTTTTCGAACGCCAGCCATATTATCGCCGCGGGCGGCGCGTTCCTGCAAAACTCTGCGGGCGTGCCGAACATGCCAATCGTTGCGATTCAAGTGCAGTTTTACAAGTTCATTGTTCAGTAGGCTTGCAATGTTGACGGGCGTAAAGGTTGGTTTTCCGAACGTGATCTTAAAAATGCGTCCCGTTTCACGACGTGTATTTCGAGTGCTATGGCATTCACCTGTGTCCGACCAATCACTAACAAAGACGCCGCCATCAGGACCGTATTGAATCGTCACTCCCATATGCCACGGGTCGAGAGAGCGGATGACATCCTGGCCATGAGAAGCAACGAAACCCGAACCCACGCGTGCCAGTAAGTCGTTGTTGACTCGCTTTCCGTGAATGTTGTTCGTGAATACCGAATTTCGATATTTGTCTGGCCAATTGTCACCAAGATAGATCATCGTACCGCAGTGAGCGTGTCCACCACCCGCAGCATCCTCGGCTGCGCTGCCAAGTCCATCGCGTACATTTTGTTCTCCGACAAAGTGTAAATGATCGGCGATTGTTGGAATTCTTTCATATGCATAGCGGCTGGATTGCCGATTTCGCCAAGGTTCGTAGTGGGCCCCTTGGATAACATGGAAAAGATGTGGATTAACGCAATTCGTGACGAAGCCCTCGCCCACGTCATTCCAATCTATCCCCCACGGATTGGTTGTCCCGTCGGCGAACGGTTCCCAAACATGTCTGACTGGATGGTAACGGTAAACGCCACCATCAAACTGAAATCGCTGATCATCGGGAGTGCCGGGCTTTGCAATGCGAGAATAATTGGTTCGGCCATGTGTTCCATACAGCCATCCATCCGGCCCCCAAGCGAAGCCGTTTGCAAGATTATGGCTGTTTGCATGATTGCCAAAACCATCGAGGAGTACTTCCGGCTGATTGTCCGGTACGTCATCATCGTTGCGGTCCGGAATGAAATAGAGGTAGGGAGGTGACATGACCCAAGCCCCCCCGAACCCAACCTCGATGCCCGTCACATAATTGAGCTGATCGTAGAAGACCTTTCGGTTGTCAAATTTCCCGTCTCCATCGCTATCCTCGAAGATAACGATGCGATCGCCTGGCTTAGTCCCATGGTTTGGATAGTTGTAAGCTTCTGCAACCCACAACCGCCCGCGATCATCGAAGCAAAATCCAATCGGTTGTTGAACGTCCGGTTCGCCTGCGAACAATGTAACATTGAATCCTGAAGGCACGATCATTTTCGCAGCCGCTTCTTCCGGCGGCAGCGGAGCGTCAAC
>JAYVBW010000843.1:0-1960 GCA_043750255.1 Pirellula sp. | reverse complement strand
CAAGTCCAATCCGAATCCGAGCTTTTGGCTTCGCTCAATGCTCTCCGGGCTTTACTCCAATCGCCGACTCCCGATTCCAAGCTAGTTGCAGCAAAGTCGAGACGACTTCGAATACAATTGCACGACGCCCTAAACAAGGACGGCAAGGTAATGCTGCCCAACTGGACTAGTCAAAATCATACGGAACTTAGTATTTACCTCCTTGAGAAAACAACGCGGAGCAACTCCTGGGAGACAGCCGCCGGAGCCTACACTGCTGCTTGGGCGACCCACCCGAAGTTCACTCAGGGCAATCTCGATGTGGCCATGAAAACAATGCGAAACGGCCTACTCTTTCCGAAAGACTTGATGACGCCAAATTTTCCAAGATTGCCAAATGGGGCGACGCCGCCGACTTGGGATGATTGGAATGTTTCTTTGCAACAGGCTATATCTGGTTTAAAGAATGAAGAGCGCAAATGAGCGGACTCAGAATGGTTTGGCTGAGAATGGTCTGGCTGCATATTCCATTAAGCATGTTGAGGAAAGTAAGTGGCATAGGCTTCCAGCCTGTGGTCTTCACTTCACAGGCTGGAAGCCCATGCCACATTCAAAAACGGACAGTAATTTTCCTTACGATGCTAATGTTGGGCGTGTTGATCTCCGCCTCTACGATCGCAGCCCAACCGCAGCGAGCGGATCCGCATGCGACGGCTCCTGTGGGAATTTCCAATATCGGAGTTAAAGAATGCGCTGCGTGCCACAGTGCCCCGAGCCCCATTTACAAGGCCCTCGGTGTCACCCGTTTCGTTCGCTTGGTAGAAGCGACAGAGTGGCTTGAACTTGACAAGCATGCCTATGCTTACGAATTGGTTCGACAAAATTTGTCGGAGGGCGAACTGGAGAAAGTCGAGAGGAAATCAAACAAACTGTCAGCAAATATCACGTCAAAGCTGAATTGGAAGGTAGGAGATGGTAACTTTGAACAAAAGTGCTTGAGCTGCCATGTAGGTCGTAGTGCTGCTGCGCCTTCGGCCAAAATGGACCTCATATTCGGCGTCCAATGCGAATCCTGCCATGGACCTGGTTCTGAATACGCCAAGATGGAGCATCATCAACAAGTAAGTTGGCGTGCGAAAACTCCGGAAGAGAAAACGGCGTTAGGAATGTGGGATCTGACGTCTCCGTCCACGTCGGCTGCCGTCTGCCTTAGCTGCCACCTAGGAAATATTGACGAAGGCCGATTCGTTACACACGACATGTATACTGCTGGCCATCCGGTCTTGCCACCGTTTGATCTACAAACATTTCTGAACGCCATGCCTCCTCACTGGACGACCATCGCAGAAAAACCCATCGGCGCAAATTCATCAAAATCCAACGTAAGTACTTTTGAACTGCAAGCCGAATACAACCGCGCCCATTTCGACATTGCAGGAACGAACGACGCAATTCAGCATGCCATCCAGGGCAGTTATGACAAAACGCGTAGGAGCATGATCGGAGGTCTTGTAGCTAATGATCTAGGTATCGAGTTGATACACCAAGCCGCAGCCGAAACGAAAACTTGGGGGGATTATTCAATCTACAACTGTATGGGCTGCCATCAAGAATTAAAAAAGAACCGAACTCAATTTAAACATGAATCTCGAATCCCTGGTCGTCCATTTCCCGCCAATTGGTTAACGCTGGAATATCCTGCGATTCACGTTACTAACCGAGACAAACAGGAAACACTAACTCGCGAGATGACGGCCTCGTTCAATGCCGTTCCGTTTGGCGATGCAATGCAACTAAACGAATTAAGTGACGGCCACCGAGAAATTTTGTCCGATCGATTCGCAGATCGCCGCAAGCTAGAAAGGCAAGTGTTGACCAAGCAGGACGTGCGGCAATGGCTAGAGTTCCTAGTAAAGAGTCGTCAAGATTCACTGGACGACTATTGGGTTGCCAAACAGACGGCTTGGATGGTATGCGTCGC
>JAYVBW010000842.1:0-4831 GCA_043750255.1 Pirellula sp. | reverse complement strand
CCATCCTAAGGGATGAAACGGATACCACACGACCCATCATCCCCATCAAGAACACCACAAAAAATATTTCAAAAATCTAGTTGGGGAATTTGGGCTAGCCGAGCCACGCCGCAGGAAATCGGCTAGCGCCTCAGGCTCAGTAAGCTCCAAACTGATTTGAATCGTACAGGTCGAAAACTTGTGCTCATGCTTGGTATTCGATCATCATCGCAACAGCTTCGCCGCCACCTAAACACAATGCAGCTACGCCGACAGTCAGACCTTGCGTTTGCAAGGCATTCATCAAAGTGACTATCACCCGCGTTCCGCTGCATCCGATTGGGTGCCCCAAGGCTATGGCTCCGCCGTTGACATTGAGTCGCTCCGGGGCGATTTTCAATTCGCGCATACATGCAATTGTCTGTGAGGCAAACGCTTCGTTGATTTCGAACAGGTCGACGTCCGATGTTTTGCGATTTGTTTTATGAAGCAGTTTTTCGATCGCACCCACGGGCGCTAAAAAAAGATCTTCAGGCCTTCTTGCATGAATTGCTGAGGCGACGATGCGAAAAGCCGATCGGTTGGGCATGGACATGCGGACCGATTCGCTGACGACGACGACTGCCGCTGCCCCGTCACTGAGCGAGGACGAATTCCCGGCAGTCACGGTGCCATCTACATCGAAGGCCGGTCTCAGTTTCCCTAATTTTTCCAATGAGGAATCGGCTCGAGGACCGCCGTCCAACAGAACCATATCCCCGTTCGCCGTTGGCACCTGTACGATTTCGGCTGCAAACGCTCCCGCACGTTGAGCCGCGATGGCGCGTTGATGGCTTTGCATAGACCACTCGTCCTGGGTAAGGCGATCGATGCCGTGATCGCGAGCTACATTCTCAGCATATACACCCATCAACGCAGATCCATGCGGGCAACGGAGCCCATCTATTTCGATGGAGTCCATGAGCGGTTGCTGTCCATACTTCCAACCCGCTCGCGAGTTTCGGAGCAAGTGTGGCGCTTGGCTCATACTCTCCATGCCCCCAGCGACCACGATCGAGCTATCTCCTGCGCGCAGCGATCGGTCAGCGAGCATAATTGCATAGAGGCCTGAACCACATACTTTGCCGACCGTCGCGCATCCGACTGCTTCGGGAATTCCTGAATGAATCGCCGCTTGCCTTGCAGGCGCTTGTCCGACGCCTGAAGTCAATACCTCGCCGATGATTACTTCGTCGATTTGTGCTTTGTCGACTCTTGCCGATGCCAATGAAGCTTGAATGGCATGGCCAGCCAGTTGCGGAGCGGTCAAATGCGAAAGCTCTCCCATAAATCGACCGATCGGAGTTCGGACTCCAGAGAGTATCCAGGCGTTCGACATATATCGCAATCTATTCCTATCCAATTGAAGATTATGGATTCACTTACAGACGATCTGACGGCTTAAGTTTCCGATCCAGTTGCATCGCCAGTTTTAAAATCGACTTAAAGACGAGTTCATAGTCGGGCACCGACCCGCGTTTTGGGCGAACGACCATGTCGATACCGAGTGGCAATTCCGTTTTCTGGCGCCGGAACGCCTCGCGAATCAGTCGCTTCCAGCGATTTCGAGTTGGTGAATTGCCGACGCGTTTCGACACACTCAATCCGATGCGGGTCCACGGCTGTTTACCTCGAACGGCATGAATGACCAAGACGGAATCGCTGGCCACCACGCCTTCATGGAATACACGGTCAAAGTCCACTTGACTCACCAAGCGAACTGACTTTGGGAACCGCTCGTCGCTTTGTGTCGACATGCTGCTTTGTACCGAAATGCTATTGAGCTGTAACGGCCATCGTTAGTCCATGTTCTTGGCGCTAGCGATCAGCTTCAGAAACTCTGCGTTGCTTTGGAATCGCGACAATTGCTTCGTCAATTGCTCCATGGCTTCCACGGGATGCATGGAGTTGAGCGTCCGCCGAATCATCGTGACCGCATGATACGTGTCGGGATCATGCAGCAGTTCTTCGCGGCGAGTTCCAGATTGAGTAATATCGATGGCAGGCCAAACGCGTCGCTCGGCTAATTTGCGATCTAGAACTAGCTCCATATTGCCGGTTCCCTTGAACTCCTGGAAAATGAGCTCGTCCATTCGCGAACCCGTATCAATCAACGCTGTGCCAACGATCGTGAGCGACCCACCTTCGGCAAAGCATCGTGCAGTGGCGAAGAGTTTCTTTGGAATGTCCATCGCTTTGATGTTCACACCGCCAGACATGGTTGCCCCGCTGTTGCCAACCCATTTATTGAATGCTCGGGCCAACCGTGTGATCGAATCCATGAGCAAGAAAACGTCCTTACCCATTTCAGCTAGTCTTCGGCAGCGGTCCACGACCAACTGGCTTAAACGAACGTGGGAATCAACGTCTTCATCCAAGCTACTTGAAATGACTTCACCTCGGACGATGTTTCGACGCATGTCGGTCACTTCTTCCGGCCGTTCGTCGATCAGCAGTACGATCAATTCCACATCTGGGTAGTTTAAAGCGATACCCTTGGAGATTTGTTGCAGCATGATCGTTTTGCCAGATCGCGGCGGTGATACAATCAACGCGCGTTGACCTCGTCCAAGTGGCGCTAGCAGGTCGATGACTCGGTTGGTGATCGGCTGTGCACCGATTTCTAATTTCAGCCAGCGTTCGGGGTTAATGGCCGTTAAGGTGTCGAAGGTTTTGACGTTGACATAATCGTCGGGCTTCATGCCTTCGACATCAAGAATTTCTTTAACCCGAGGTCCTTGCGAGCGGCGAGTCTGTTGCATAATTGCAAGGATTTTGAGCCCTTGACGCAATCGAAATTTTTCGATCATCGTTCCAGGCACAAACGGATCGGTCCTTTCTCGGGAGTAATTATTCGAGGGGGATCTCAGGAAACCGTAACCATTGGGATGCATCTCCAGCATACCGAAGAACTCCTGGCCAGGCTCCTCCGAAGGAGCTTCCCCATCCTCGGTAGCAATCGCTTCCCCATCTTCATTTACGGCATTTTCGCCTGGCTCATCCTCAGGTTTCGCAAACGCTTGTTGGTAGTTTGGACCATAACGGCGGCGAGGTTTTTTGAGGCGGGGCCTGGAGGCAGACCCACCTGCACCTGCCGGACTAGCCTGATTATCACCTTGGAAATGAGAACGAAATCGCTTCTTCTTGGGCATAAATGCAACATCCAGACAAAAAACAAGTGCGCAACCGCTTCACGACCCCAAATTCAATTGGTGGTAACCGCGAGAAGAGGATACAAAAGGCTAGAGGGTCTAAAACAAAACACAAATCGGCGAGGGTGGCATGGAACGAGCTACAGTGCTCGCTCAATCAAAACCTGTCCGAAACGAATCCATCTATTCCACTCACGGCGGCAAAACGCAACGGAGGCGGAGTTTGGCCCGAGTGAAAATCGCAAAACTGCAAATTGGTCTTTTGCTAGCAGAAATCTGCTATGTCAGCCGCCGCATGAAACATCGGTGTAATTACCGGTCAATCAAGTAGGCAATCGGGAGGAAGGTTACACAAACGTGCGCAACCAAAAACTTTCCGTGGATGACACTTGGCGACAGCGGGAGGATTGCATTTGGCACCTTACGGAGCCGGTTAAAGAACGAAGCTATCAAGTCGTTCCGTCAAATCCACCGCTTTGAGCTAAAGTCTGGCCTCTGACTCTGTACATGTCAAGCGGGAAATCGGCATATCTCCGACAATCGGGCTTTTTTGTTGTTTTCTCTAATTCCCGTAAACTTGCCCAGCCGCTGCAACCGATGCGACTGACATTCCACCTCGTTAGGCATTTTCGACCGAATGAGGCTGCGCGGATGAGGGACTCCCGATGCTGAAAAAGTTTTACGTTGTTAGTTCTATGCAAAGAACAATTGAGACGTTGTTTGTTTTGACAGCACTAGCAATTTTTGCTCCGACTTTAGGAAATGCCATTGAGAGAGAGATTGCATGGACCGAAGAATACGAGGCCGCCGTTCAACGCGCCGCTACGACGAACAGTATCGTTCTGCTCCATTTTTATGGCGACCACTGCGCACCCTGCAAATTGTTGGATAAGAAGACTTTTCACGACCCAGCCTTGGTTTCCAAGATAAACGAAAATCTGGTTCCAATAAAAATAAACGCCGATCGGCGCCAAGACCTCGCACGAAAATTCCAAGTCACCCGATGGCCCACCGACATTTACCTGTTCCCAAACGGTGACGAGATCTATCGGGGTGTTAGCAACGCCGACCCATCGGTCTATTGCAAGACCATCGAACGTATCGCGTTGCGGCATCGAGATTGGACCGTTGAACGCAACTCTACCGCCCGTGCTAAAGAAAAGCGTCAAGACCGCGCTTTGGCCGCACATACGCCTCAAATTCAATCCGTACAACCTATCTACGCTGGAAACACTGGACACTCGGTACGAACACAAGCAGCAGCGTGGACCGACCGATCAGGCACGCCTTTACCAAACGACTCACTACCCGCAGCTTCACTTTCAGGCTCCAGAGTGATCCATAACCCGTACGTTACCTACGAGGGGGCCGTCGTTCCACCATCTCCATCCTATCAGAACACGAACACTCTTTCACCCAATGTTAGTGAAGTCCAACCTAGTGTTAATTCAGACCAGCCCTCGCTCGCGCCAGTATCCAACCTAACTGCCACGCATGTTGTTGCTCAGCCCATTAGCATGCAACACTATACCGATCCTCTGTCAAACGTCGAGATACCGCAGTCCGACAATATGCTTCAGCCAAACAGCGCTGGTTCGCCACAGCGAGTGTACGCGGAGACAATTGGTTTGGGTGGTTATTGCCCAGTGTCGCTTATCGAA
>JAYVBW010000841.1:0-1757 GCA_043750255.1 Pirellula sp. | reverse complement strand
GAAGAAGCCGATGACGTGCACGTGCCGTCTGCCCGAATCCTTTGCAGGATCGACTGCTTACTGACTGTAGGAAATCAATTATTGCGTCGCGGCGAGCTCGACAAAGCTGGCGAGGTGCCCGACCAAATCTTCGATCTGATTCAACGCGGCGTCGAATGCGGTGCATTGGTCGATCCATGGAACATTCTCGGTTTCGCAGGCAACTTCCCACGATTCATCGGCTCAGACTCCACTGTGATCGATGATCGTGTGGAAGAAATTGTTCAAATAATGGAACAGGTCTTTGGCTTCCTCTCGCGACTTTGGCGTGAAGCGGCTGCGACAGACCAAGAAGCACTTTCTAAAAGAACAGAGGAACGATTTCAAGCGATCTCGGACTGGTGGCGAAAATACGCAGCCCACCAAGTTAGCGATGTTGCAGCAACGGATTCCCAAGACGCACTCGAATCCTCTCAATTGGTAGCCAGAGCTCTGAGGCTTTGGCATCAGGGAGGTGCGGCAGCAGGTGACCTCAAGTTCTGGGCACCCCATGCGGATTTGTTCGATTCGCCGAAGGCTTACGCGTTGGTGATTGAAGCGCTGCTCGACCGACGGGACTTCGTAGGTGGCATGGCATTGCTCGTTCACTGGCTGAGCCAAGCCGAGCGAGTGGGTCTGCAAAGCGGAAACACTTCGTACTCGGACTTGGCTCGCATATGGCTGGAACAGCTTTTCGAGTATTCTTGCGAACCTCCGTCCGCAACGACGTTTGGAAAGATATCGGATTCTCCAAAGCAAATAGATACACCGAAGTCGTCCGATTTTGTTTGGTCGATGGTCGAAAAGTTCTTCGACTACCTTGAAGCTAACGGTGAATCGTTTTGGACCGTCCCTGAATTTCGGCTTGCTAAACCTGGTAAACCGAAAAAGCGACCGGATGAAAAGACAGAACTGTTGGCCGCAGGCGAAAGAAGCGACGATGAATCTGTTGACGATAGCGACGAGTCGAACGACAAAGCCTCCTTGTTCGATGCCGCCTACGAGGGAGTAACTTATTCCGACAGTACCGATGATGGAGTCGAGGGCCCCGTCTACGAACAAGACGAAGGAACTGCGGAAGAGTTAGTAGCCGAATCCAAGCGACTAGGGGAGCATCTGACTTTCTTGGCCGCCCTGGCTCAAATGTGGAAACTGGTTTCGCAGTCTACACAAACGCTCGCAACGGAACCGCTAAGTGACGCAGTGTCGGTCCCGGCGGATGCCGCTCGCCGAACGCGAGTCGTAGCCGCACTGAGGCGATGGAGCGAGCAATGCCTTCACAATCGCAACGCATTGGTTCATTTGCTCGATCAGATTCAATCGTTCAAGGTAGCTCGAGGTGGTACCGATACGGATTCCATGGCTCGATACGATCGCCAGCGTGTTATCAAAGAGTCGTTGATGGAACGGATTTTGGCCGCAGCAGTAGAAACGGCTGATGCGGGCCGAATGTTGATCGGGGCAAGCTTGGCACACACCGACGATTTTGCTAGTTGTAAGCCGTTGTTGGCTGGACTACCCCGGGATGAGGTGTTAACCGTCGAGTTGTTTGGCGACTTGATGGCGGGGCGGCGCAACCGAGTCGAGGAGACGTTTCCCGATTTTGTGGCCGTTCTTCGCGAACAAAAGTTGCTGTATGTTTCCCTAACACGCGGTGGTCAACCTCGCGACATTCTCAACGCGCGCGTGCGGCGGCGAGCATTGACCCATTTGTTGACTTGGCTTCCTAGGCAAGGGTT
>JAYVBW010000840.1:0-2281 GCA_043750255.1 Pirellula sp. | reverse complement strand
CGACATGATCGGAAGTCCGCAAATCCAGTTGCATCTCGATGTCAAAGCGATGAGCAGTGAAGGCGAGGCAATCGAATCAATCATTCGTAAAAACGCCGACATATTCATGCATTTTCACGCAAACGACCCGAACCTGCTTGGGCCAGGGATGGGAGAAGTCGATCAAAAGCCGATCTTCGCCGCATTAAAGGAAATTGGATACTCAGGATGGGTTAGCGTGGAGGTATTTGACTATTCACCGGGCGTAGAAACAATCCTAAGTGAGAGCATGGCCAACATGTTAACTGCCATTGGCTAATCCGTTGCAAACTCATACCTCTCAAGTCACTTTTTTCTTGCTTTTGAACAAATCCACGTCAAATTGAACCAAGTAGGCATTGCACTATTCGCCGGAAAGCCATTTGCTAACGCAGCCTTGGTCAGCTTGGGTTGTGACTGCTGCAAAATCCGCTAAATAGCCTCGCAGATGTTTTAACTTAACAGCCCTCGGACTGCGATTGTTAAAATCTACATCCGCATGGACAATTCCTTTCTCCAGATCGAAAGCAATCGGGTCGCCATCTTGGATGATCCCGATGGGACCGCCTATCGCCGCTTCCGGCGAGCAGTGAACGCCAATCGCGCCGCTCGACACGCCTGATACTCGCGTGTCTGAAATGAGTGCCACTTTTCCTTTGAATTCGGGCATCGCGAGCGCAGCCGTTGCAACATGGACTTCCGGCATGCCAGCCGCAACAGGGCCAAGTCCCCTCAGCACAACGACATGGCCTGGCCGAATCCGATTTTCTACCGCTGCGTCCAATACGGCCTTACCGGTTTCAAAGCAAATCGCCGTCCCCTGAAAACGCGGTGAGTCTAGGATCGAGATTTTAAAGACAATGCCTTGCGGGGCGATGTTACCAAAGCATACCTGAATGTCCGCGTATTCTTTCCAAGGCTTTCCTAGCGGAGCGATCAATTCGTTGACGGCAGGAACTTCAGGGGCTATTTGTAGATTGGTTTCTAGATTTTCTCCTGTGACCGTCATGCACTTACCCTCCAGCAACCCTGCGTTCAATAGGTGACGAAGCAACATGTTCGTTCCACCCAGTCTATGTAAGTCCAACATGGTTCCAGTTCCTCGCGGTGCAAAATTGCAGTAGACCGGTGTTCTTCGGCAGATGGCTTGGATGTCAAGTAGTCCGAACTCGACATGTGCTTCGCGAGCCAATGCCAATAAATGAAGTACTCCGTTGGTGGATCCACCAATGGCGGCGATCGTAGACATTGCATTGCAGAACGCTTGACGCGTTAGGATATCTCGCGGCCGCAGATTCCGTTCTAGTAATCGTCGAACCGATTTTCCGACACGTTGGCATTCCAAGTTCTTTCCATCGTCGATGGCGGGCATGGAAGAAGAATTGGGAAGGCTCAAGCCGATCGCTTCCATGGCGATTCCCCATGTGTTGAACGAAGCTGCAATCCCACAACCACCGGGGCCGGGACATGCCGTGCGAAGAATGGCTTCAGCCGTATCTTCGTCCATTTGTCCCACGCGTACGCGGGCTTGGGCATCGTAAACGTCGAAGATGGTGGTCGGTTTCCCTTGATGACAACCTGGCATGATCGAGCCACCGTTTACAATCAGTCCTGGGATATTTGTCCTTGCGAGAGCCATGGCAAAGCCGGGCCCATTCTTGTCACAGTGATGCAAGCCGACCAAGGCATCGTAGCGATGGGCTTCGCACACCATCTCCGTTCCATTCGCAATGAGGTTTCGAGAAACCAGCGATGCACCTCCGTCTGGGCCCCCTTGGACGAGGTTATCGCTGACAGGAGAGACTCCGAATGGAAAACCAATCAACCCTGCTTCGACGCATCCGGCTTGAATGTTCTGCGCCAATCGATAGCTGTGTACATTGCACAGGTTTCCTTCCAGCAACGGTGTGCCGATCCCAATTTGAGGCTTGGCAAAGTCGGACTCGGTGAATCCAAGCCCCCAAAAAAATGCGTTAACCCCTTTTTGCCAACCCTGGGTAAGTTGGCGAGAGTTCCAATTGAGTTGTGAAATCATTTAACGCGGTACTTCTATGATTTGGAATGTCACGATTGGAATTCTGGCTCGGTGGTCCCCACCGAGTCTTCACGACGGAGACCGTCGTGCCACAGTCATTTGCCAGTGAGAACTTCTGGCTGAAGCAGATGGAAATAGTGGCCATGATCGGAGGTCACAATTACCAAGGATTGCTCCCACGCATTGCGAGCATCGATCCAATTGAATATTTTTTCGACGGCAGCGTCG
>JAYVBW010000839.1:0-1566 GCA_043750255.1 Pirellula sp. | reverse complement strand
TGCATCTTTCCGGAATCGGTCACTCCGAATCACCATGCTCTCGCAAAGGAGTTTGTGCTGCTCGATAATTTTTATGTCGAAAGCGAAGTGAGCGCGGATGGTCATGAATGGTCCATGGCAGCCTACGCTACCGACTTCGTGGAACGTGTTTGGCCGCTCAACTATAGGGGAGGCAAAGGTAAAATCGCGTACACATCGGAAGGGGGCTACGAAATTGCATTTCCATCGAGCGGGTATATCTGGGACAAATGCAAAAAATCGAATGTTAGCTACTACAGCTTTGGTGAATTCATCCAAAATGGTGCCCTGGGCATGCCGGGAAAAGCACGGGTTGCATCACTCGAAGGCCACTTCGACCCTTTATATCGATCCTACGATTTGGATTTCATGGATGTAGATCGTGCTAAACGGTTTGCGGTGAGGATGCTCGAGTTCGAACGGGATGGGAATTTGCCGCAATTCATCGTGCTCCGACTTCCCAATGACCATACCATGGGAACGAAAGTCGGCAAAAAGACGCCGACTGCCATGGTCGCGGACAACGATTTAGCCTTTGGTCAAATCGTTGAAACAATTTCCAAAAGTAAATACTGGTCTGAGTCAGCCATTTTCGTAGTCGAAGACGATGCTCAAAACGGTTCAGATCACGTCGATGCCCATCGTACAGTCGCTTTGGCGATCAGCCCCTACGTTCGAAGGGGAACCGTCGACTCAACGCTCTATTCGACTTCAAGCATGCTCCGTTCAATGGAATTGATCTTGGGAATGGAGCCAATGACGCAATTCGATGCCGCTGCCAATCCGATGTACGCGTGCTTTGGTAAATCCAGCGAGGTGAGCTCCTACAACCACTTGCCTGCACTAGTTGATCTCAATACCACGAACACTGCACTCGCTTGGGGAGCGGTTGAATCCGAAAAAATGAACTTCGTCGTGGAGGACGCTGCGGACGATTTGCAGCTCGGTGACATTGTTTGGCGAAGTGTCCGCGGGGCAGGCTCACCCATGCCACCGCCCGTTCGGGCAGCATTTGTCTTCGCCGATACCCGGGAAGACGATGACGATCAAGAGAAAAAACAGAACGAGTAGGGTTCTATAAACTCGTCAGCTCGCGTACCGCGAGCTTTCTATTGCCTAAGTTTGCGCCTTTGCGTGAGGTCCTTTTTGGGCACTCCCTCAGTTAGACAATGCCGCTTTGTTTGGGTCGATTTATGAATAGAGAGACTCAAAAAGGCAACGAAGGTGAGTGCCAATCGGGCCAATTCTCACGGAATTGACTCTATTTAGGAATCTCTTTTGATGAACCGTTGACAAGGCCCTCTCGTAATCGATAGTATAGTCATTCGCAATTCAGTTGCATTTGCGGTTTGTAACGGTTTGCGTCGATTTACGTGTTTACTACTTTACAGTTGTTTTTCGTCAGTAGGCTGCTATGAAAACAAGAACTCGCTGCCCCAAATACTGTTCCGCTTACGGCTTTACGCTTGTTGAACTACTCGTCGTGATTGCCATTATCGGGATTCTCGTTGGATTGCTTTTGCCAGCGGTCCAATCCGCTCGAGAAGC
>JAYVBW010000838.1:0-5661 GCA_043750255.1 Pirellula sp. | reverse complement strand
ACGTTGTACCGACCATCCAGTAAAGCACGAACCTTCGAAGCCAGCGCAATAGTCTGTGCTCCGCGAGGGCTTGCCCCCCATCGAATGTATTGGTTCGTGACGTCCGGTGCCAAGCTTCCGCCGGGGTGCGTCGCGAGCACAAGCCGAGCGATATAATCCTGAACATGCCTAGCCAAGACAACCTGGCGGACTAACTGTTGCCAATGCTTGATCTCCTCGCCGTCCATCACTTTATCGGGAGTGATGATGGTTCCTCGCGTTGTCCGATCGATGATCGTGTTTAACTCTTCTCGCGTGGAATAGCCAACGACCAGCTTGAACATGAAGCGGTCCAGTTGGGCTTCTGGCAGCGGATAGGTTCCCTCTTGTTCAATGGGGTTTTGTGTGGCAAGAACGAAGAAGGGCTTTTTCAATTCGTAGCGGTTGCCAGAAACGGTGACCGTACCCTCCTGCATCGTTTCCAAAAGAGCCGATTGGGTCTTGGGAGTGGCGCGGTTGATTTCATCTGCCAGGCAAATCTGGGTAAAGATCGGTCCCTTCTGAAATTGGAACTCTCGTCGCCCTTGATTCTCGACAATCATGTTGGTTCCAAGAATATCCGATGGCATCAAGTCAGGTGTAAACTGCACGCGATTAAAATCGAGCGAAAGGGTCTCCGAAAGCGTTTTGATCAGCATTGTTTTGCCGAGTCCGGGTACTCCCTCTAGCAAGCAGTGGCCACCTACAAAAACTGCGGTAAGTACACCGTTCACAATTTCATCGTGGCCGACGATCACTCGACCGATCTGTTCGCGAACTGCGGCGTATCGATTTCGGAACGTTTCGGCTTGGTGTTGCATCGATTCTGCGACGTTACTCATGTAGCTTCCCTATGTAAAGTTCTAGGTTCTAAGTGTTCTTTTTGGCTTTGCGTTTTGCTTCAAGCAGCCTCGACGTGTAGCTCTGCTCTTCGTCCACGCCCAGGCTCAGCTTTTTCGATATCGCATCAGAAAGATTCGACTTCGGATCTACCGATCCAAATGCGTCTTCCGCAGCAGTTACAGAGGCTGCTATGTCTTGGTCCGGTTCGAACTGAGTGCTCGCTCGTTGCTTTTGTAGATCGTCACCCACAATACTCTTGCTGCTGCGAAGTCGATCGAGACGCTTCTTTTGTTCTACGTTCACTGCGTTGGAACTGTCACGACGTCGTCGAAGTGTTGCAGCCAGCATTCTAAGGGGCAATCCGACGTCCAAGGCAACACGACGAACAAATACATCACCGAAAAACAACGTGGCACCCAGGAGAACTGCCAAGGGCCAAATGTCCTTGAGGCTCTTGGCTGGAGGAAGCCCTTTTCGATAGGTGTCAACGCCGAGCACTTCTTTCATGGAGTCCTTTTCAAGTGACGCCGACAAAGTTCCAGAGGTTCCGCCCACCGGTCGGCGAGCCGCTAGCGCCTCCAGCAATTGCATGTTCGCTTGCCGAACTCGGTATTCGTCGGAAAAGGGCATGGTTACCCCTGTTGTGATCGGCGGCTTGCCACCACCCGGTACGATGCTGAGCATATAGCTGCCCGCTTGCTCGGGTGTTAGTTCGCCTACGTAGCGACCAGAAGCTTGCTGCCTCATCGATACGTTGATCGGTTTCAAGTCAGGACCGACGGCGATGGCATTCATATCTAAAAAATTTACAAATTTATCCTCCGCGTTTAAAGCCGTTACGACAATCTGGACTCGGCCGTCTTTGATATTAGTCGCGATGTTGTATTTCGAGTCGTCATTGGATGGACGCATCGTCCAGCGTACCATTTGCGAGAAGAACTGATCATAGTAGGGCGAATTCACCCAGCCGTCTGCCCAACGATTGCCCGCGTCGGTTGTAAAGACAGCCGTACGTCCGAGCCCGTAAGTCCATGTCGCTAAAAGCGATGCTGTATCTGGCTCAGCAGGTTTGGTGGAGCGCAGTGGCACTTCCACCAATGGACTATCCTTGCGTTCGGTCAGAACGAAGCCGCGGATTGTTGGAAGCTCTCCCGTGATACCTGACAGAATTTCGTGTGGTTGAGTGATGACTGGTTGAACGCCACCCGCCGGTTCGTAGACCAGTGGTCTCGCAACGCGTCGAGCCTCCCGCATAAAAATCTTGGGAAGTGCCGACGCATTCTGTACTACGTAGTAATTCCCGCCAGTTTTGTTGGCGATCCGCTTAAGTTCGTTGCTGCCCGCAGGCCCATGTGAACCTACCGCAACTGTCGAGATTTTGATTTTTGCACTAGTGTACTGCGCAAGGATTCCCGCAGAAGCCGGAACCGGGTCCCCGTCGCTGATCACAATCATGTGTTTAAGGGATGCAGGGACCGTTTTCAGTCCTCGCATCGCCATCGTCAGAGCCGAGTCGAAGTTGGGCATGTCACCAGGCGTCATAGCGTTCATGCGAGATTTCATCATAGATTTGTTTGCGCCAACCGGCAGCAAACCAGCGGATCCAACACCCCAAAGCCATTTGTCTCCCGACATGTCGTATTGAACAACACCGCAATAATCGCTTGGTCCCAATGCTTCCAAAGCAGCTTTTCCAATCATTTTCTGCCAGTGGTTTCCTTCAGGGATTTCGCAAGCGTGCATGACCATGGCCAATGCGCCCACTGCTTCCACTTTGCTGTTCTTGATAGCAAAGTTCACTGGCATAGCCGCTTCCAATTTTGTGTTCGTCCAACCGCCTGCACCGAATGCCTCAGGGCCGCCCAACATCAAGATTCCCATCCCGAATTGCTGAGCGCTCTGTACAAGCATTTCGATCTGGTCATCGGTAAAGGAAACGATTTGCGTCGTATCATCGCCACTCGTTCGAGGTGCTCCGGCTAAAATCACGGAGTCATACGATTGGAGTTCGACTAAACTTGAAAATAGGTTTCGAGTATCTCGAACATCGACGTCGATATCGTTTCGTCGAAGTGCGTCCACAAAAGCCTGGTAATTCCCTGGGTTGGCTCCGTCCTCAATCAACATGACCTTGCCTTTGCCGCGTGCATAAGAAAACGCAGTCGCACGGTTATTTTGGCTAATCGTGTCGTTGGCCGGGTCGTCTGTTGTAAACTCCGCTTCGTAGATGTAACCTGCGGTCTCTTCGACTTTGTGCGGGATGGGCACAACATTGATATCGCGATCGAGCGTATACGGCCCGTCAGCTAGAACTTCCGATTGGTTACCAATCCGACGAATAACGCGGAGCCGTCCGTCAATGTCCATTGCGTTTCCCGCTTCGCTGTAGCGATTGATGACAACGCGCGCATCAACGGTTTGGCCTTGGCGAACAAATCCTGGCACGTCTATCTTTTCGACCAGGACTTCCGTTTTGGAATCCAGTCGGACTGGAACGACATCGATTCCAATGCCTGTGTCGCTAAGTCGTTGGGCTGTCGCTTCGGCAGAACCAATGGTTTGGTTGCCATCGGTCAGGATAACAATGCGTTTGGCCGAGTCCTCGAGGAAGCTGGCTTGCGCAAGCTTGAGTGCACTTTCCAAATTGGTTGCATCCGATTTGCCAAAAAACGACTCTGGCCGGTTGATATTGGGAAGGTCTTCATCAAAAGGCGGGATTTCGATCGCTGCTTCTCGTCCAAACACAATCAGCCCAGCCCTGTCTTGACGCTCCGAGTGACGATGTGCTTTGACGCTTTGAATCGCGTACTCGAACATGAGCTGGCGTTTTGCAACGGGAATGGAATCGCTTTGGTCCAAAAGATAAATAACAGTCAACTTTTCACTTGACCAAATCCATTGAATCCCGGCGATTGCAAAAATAACCAGCAACATCACCGCCGTGCGAAGAGCGATTGCAATCGATCGCCGCCAAGGACCCAGACCCGCCAGGGATTTTAGCCCGAGCCACCAAACCAGCGGAATTAGCAATAGCAATAATAGAAACCATGGGTATTGAAAACCAATTTCAATTCTACCCATGTCCGTTTGCCTTAAAGGAGTTTGTGGTGTGGCGATAGATTCAGAGTTGGTGCTAGTGCATAGGCTCAATCGGGTTACATTATGGTCGATTCACGAGCGCATTGGCCAGACGGCATGCTTGGATTTTTGGCGAAACGTTACAAACTGGAGTAGGCGATGCAAATAAATGGTATCGAAGTGGAAGATACTTTCGCGGAAGCCTTTGATATGACGGGCACTCGCATCATCATAACGGCCGCCGAACCGTTATGGGCACGCCGCGCTGCCGAAGCCATGACAGGCTTTGCTACGAGTGTCATTGGTTGTGGCGTAGAAGCCGGTATTGAACGATTCCTTGAATCGGAGGAGACGCCTGACGGTCGGCCGGGTGTCGCAGTCTTGCTTTTTAGCGTATCTGGCCGCGAACTTGAAAAGCAATTGGTCAGGCGCGTTGGCCAATGTGTGCTAACATGCCCGAGCACGTCCGTATTCGCCGGTCTCTACAGCGAAAAGAGGGTCGCCATGGGATCGCATTTACGTTACTTCGGTGACGGCTTCCAAATCTCGAAGAAGATTGGAAAGGAACGCTATTGGCGAATTCCAGTGATGGATGGCGAGTTTGTATGCCAGGATACCGTTTGTCGTCAAGGGGCCGTCGGCGGTGGAAACTTCCTCGTGTTGGCCGACACAATTCATGGCGCGTTGCATGCTTGCGAATATGCGGTAAGTGCAATCAAACGTCTTCGCGATTGCATTACACCATTCCCAGGCGGTGTCGCACGCAGCGGTTCGAAGGTGGGTTCCAAGTATAAAATGCTGAATGCGTCGACCAACGATGGGTTCTGTCCGACACTGCGTGAACAAACCAAGTCCCATGTGCTCGATCAAACCAGCGCAGCTTTGGAACTTGTTATAGACGGCCTAACTCCCGAAGTCGTTGAGCATGCAATGCGGGTTGGAATTCAAGCGGCATGTGAAGTAGGCCCGTCTTGCGGTGTACGAAAAATCACCGGGGGCAATTACGGTGGAAAACTTGGCAAGCACCATTTTCATCTTCATGGGTTATTGTCAAGTTCGTAGTCACATGTAAACGAACGGTAGGTTGAAAACTACCTATCACGACGCGTAAGTGATCAAAGTATTTCGAAGGGGTTTTTAGACCTTTGCCGTCCATCGTCTTCGGCCGCCTACAAAAGTACTCAATACAAATCCGAATAAGCTGCTTCCGTTCAAAGGAGTATTGTAGGACTTGCTTTGCAACGCGGTCGCATCAACCAGCCATTGCCTTTCGGGGTCAATGATAAAGAAGTCCGCCGCCTTGCCTATTTCAAGTGTTCCACCACTTTTTCCAAGAAGCTTAGCTGGATTCAGACTCATTTTTTCGAGAGCTTCGCACCACGTCAATATACCTGGTCGGATCAAGAACGTTACGACTTGGGCTATGGCTGTTTCCAAGGCAATCATTCCAAATGGGGCGGCATCAATCTCTAACATTTTCTTTTCCAGGGAGCTTGGTCGATGACCGCTGCTGATGATGTCAATAGTTCCATCTCGCAATCCTTCGATGCAGGCATCGATATGATCCTGAGAGCGAAGTGGCGGATTCACTTTGCAATTGGCGTCGAAAGAACGCATCATTGTGTCGCACATATGAACATTGGCTATAAAGATGCCAGATGTGAACTGGATTCCTCGCGCTTTGGCTCGTCGGCACAATTCAACGCTGCCGGATGTGCTGAT
>JAYVBW010000837.1:0-2739 GCA_043750255.1 Pirellula sp. | reverse complement strand
GCGAACCGATTGGGCGTCGCAGTTTCGACGACCGCCATCTCGGTCGCGGTCCGGCGAGACGTCGAATTGGATTCAATTACGATATCCGGCACTGGGCTTTTCGAGTTACCGGCAGTTACTGACTTGGAACTGGTAGGCTTGGGAGTGGATCCTGTAGAAGTATTTGCAGCTCTTTTAGATGATTCCGAATGAACCATGGGTGAGAGATTTGATTCGGTCGCAGGATTGCGTGGATAGGTAATGGGTGGCGGAAATACCGAAGTCGTCTTTTCTACACGAAGATCAACGGTATCTGGTTCACGTCGCTCTTGAACTTTTGGGAAAGTGCGGAACGGTTCCCTTGAAACGCGAGGCATGATCAAGCGGGGCGGGCTAGCTTCTTCGACTTCCCTAGCGTCTTCCATTTCGGAGGTGCCGCGAAACGCTTTCGAGAAGGATTTTAGTGGTAGGAGGAATCCAGACCGCGACGTTTTTCCAGCTGCGGTCGAAGCAGGAACTTTATCTTTTGGTCTTTGAGATTGGCTCGCTGGACTTGACGAGATCCCGAATAGTCTTTCAAAAACACTGGCTTGCGGCTTTGGCGTCGATTCTTGGAACGAATCTTCCTGTCCGAGGCAAGGCGAGTAGACAGAAAAGGTTGCGACCCATACCCATACCCATGCCCAACCCACATTTTTCATGACATTGGTTGTTCGAAGCATACAGAAAACCCCACCGTTCATCGAAGCTTTACTAAAATATCTATCGAAGTCATCGGGTTTTCGACTGGGCGGGATTGAGACGATTGGGGGGAATTTAATGAATTTTCTAGTTTTGCAGTTCGTGTCTTCGAAGCGAACCAAAAGTGATCTGTCGCATGTGTTCGATTTTGCGTATTCGACGCCACTTAAAAGGTTGTATAACGCTGAGTGCTGCCAAAGTCGCAAGCGAGCGAAGACATGTGAGATTAAGCAACGGCAGGGCTATAGTGGCAATTCATTGCTAATTTCGGCTGTTCAACAAAATAAGGAAAAATTCTTGCGTTTGGTTCGGATATTGCTTGGTTTGTCGGGTAGGTCGGGCTTCGATGGTAACATGAGAATCGATAATCGTTGATTTGGTCTGTTTTTTGATGGCAAACAGCATGGATCAGAAATACGATATAGAGATATCTTCAGGGGCCGCGTATCCTGAGCCGTAGTCTAAGTTTCCAATGTCAAATTTCGTAGTCGGTAGATTTATGTCTTTCGTCCGCACACCCATTCGAGCCAAATCGGAGCGAATAACCATGTCGAACTGTAGTTTTTCAATGATCCCAAAGCAGCTTTTTTCGGCCTCCTTGTGCTCCGTTTTAGGCTTGGGAGTAGTGGTTGGGACAGGCCTCTGGGCCTTTGCCACTGAAGTGAAAAGTAATCGCTTGGTCACCTATCAAGACGAGGGGAAGACCCTTTTTGCGTTGAGTTTGATGCCGACGCAAGAGTTTGTTGCGAAAAATTCGCCGCATGTCGCAGTAGTGGTAGACACATCCGCGTCGCAGAATGGAGATTTCCGATCGGATTCGATTGAGATTGCACAATCGTTCGTCAAAGCATTGCCTGCCAAGTCAACTGTGAGTTTGCTCGCATGCGACGTAGAGACAATTGTGCTTTCGCCCGCTTCGGCACCTACCAGCGAAGCGTTGGCCGAGGGATTTAAGAAGCTAGACATGAGGATTCCGCTGGGCACGACTGATCTTGCTGCTGCATTTCGGGCGGCAGTTCGAGAGCTAGGCAATCAGCCGGATGCAAGCATCGTATACATCGGTGATGGAATGCACCTTTGCAACCTTTTGAACACGGCCGAATTCGAATCGCTCATTAGCGAAATGCGAGAGTCGCGAACCAGCATTAGCTCGCTCGCAATCGGTCCTAAAACGGA
Organism: Pirellula sp.; assembly: GCA_043750255.1. Lineage (GTDB taxonomy): Bacteria > Planctomycetota > Planctomycetia > Pirellulales > Pirellulaceae > JBKCUI01. Next base: position 843 of record JAYVBW010000837.1, on the reverse strand, counting down.
CTGTGAATTGCTTTCAATCATTTCTAACCACACGGGTGGAAAGATTTTTGTGCGTCAGGCAATTACCGATGCGACTTGCCAGCAAATTGGTGGCAACTTGGCTAAGGCAGCGTTGGAACCAGTTTTTTGGCCTACGAAGTCGAGTTGGCCGAGTGGAGTAGCTCAATATTTCCCACGGCAGTTACCGCCTCTGCGTTTTGACCGCGATTCCATTGTAGTTGGAAAGCTCAATGACGAACTGCTTGAGGGCAGTCTACAGTTGGAGGGAGTTGTCGGGGGTCGAACGAGTTCGATGCGATGGGAGCTTAAGAGTGAGCCGTCGAATCCCGACTTTGCTTTTCTAGCTCAAGTGGTCTCTAAAGCAATTCCGAACGCAGGTTTGTTGATGCCAACGCCTGGTTCTGAAGCGTTGCAGGAGCTGGGATTCGTTCTTGCAAGTTCCTCGGATCAGCTAGTCAAGGATGCTAGATTTGCTTTAAATTTAGGGGATACCAGCGCTGCGATCAATATTGCGAAGGAAGCGATGAAGCGATCTCCAAACAATTTGTCCGCACAGAACATTTTGGATGCTGTCGAACTCTCGAAAAAGCCAGCCAAGCCGGTGAAGAGTCCTGGTGCTTCGCCTCGAATTGTGAAGTTTATTTCAGCACAAGTACCAGAAGATCCGTTCGCTGACCCACCGTCAACTGCAGTGGTGCCAGTCGTAGGAGAGCCCAAGGTTCCGTCGACTATCAACCCATTCAGCGACGACCCGGTACCGTCGAAACTTGCACCTGCGATTTCGGTTCAACCCTTCGCAAACGCTGGCAAATTTGATTCGGCAATTCCTTCTGTACCGTATGC
>JAYVBW010000836.1:0-9734 GCA_043750255.1 Pirellula sp. | reverse complement strand
GCAGGACTTAGTCAAATAGTACAGTACAATTTTTGGATTTTTCGGGACGCAATTGATCGCGTCAAGATGATAGAGGTTTGAAGTGGATATTCGAAAAGTGGTGGACGGACAGCGTGAGCGACGTGCGTTTCGCGTGCGTAAGCGAGTTCGCGGTACAACATCGCGTCCTCGATTGAGCATCACTCGTTCGTTGCAGAATTTTGCTTGCCAGGTTATCGATGATACAACCGGTCAGACTTTGGTTTCGGCTTCGTCCCGAGACAAAGAACTACGGTCGACAATCGGATACGGCGGCAACTGTGAGGCTGCGACAAAGCTGGGAAAGATTGTGGCTGAACGCGCAATCAAAGCAGGGATCAAACAAGTTGCATTGGACCGAGGTTCGTGCAAGTACCATGGTCGCGTAGCGGCGTTCGCCGATGCGGCCCGCGAAGCTGGTTTAGAATTTTAATTCGGAGCGATCAATAAAGTGGCAAACAATTCATCAGGTGGTGGCGGACAAGGCGATCTAATCGATCGCGTGCTTAAGATCAAGCGTTGCGCCGCTGTGGTCAAAGGCGGTCGTCGTTTTAGCTTCGCTGCCCTAGTGGTTGTCGGAGACGGCAAAGGTCGCGTTGGCTACGGCTACGGCAAAGCGAACGAAGTTCCGCCGAGTGTTGCAAAAGCGCAAAAGGGTGCCAATCGTGCCATGATCAACGTTCCACTTTTAAATGGAACCATCCCTCACGTAGTTTCTGGACATTTTGGTGCCGCGCACGTTTTGTTGATGCCCGCTAGTCCTGGCACTGGTATCATTGCCGGTCAAGCGGTACGAGCAGTCTGTGAAGCTGTAGGAATCCAAGATATTTTGACCAAGAGCTTTCGCTCCAACAATCCAACCGTACTGATTAAAGCGACCTTTGACGCGTTGTCGCAACTTAGAACGCGTGAAGATGTCGAACGACTCCGAGGCGTTAAACTGTCATGAATCTAGAAGAAATCAACAAAGACGTCGTAACAAACAAGTCGCGAAAACGCATTGGTCGTGGTATTGGAAGTAAGACCGGCAAGACTTCGGGGCGGGGACATAACGGTCACAAATCGCGATCAGGTTATTCTCGTCATCCGATGTTCAATGGTGGCGATTTGCCGCTCGTACGGAGAATTCCAAAGCGTGGTTTCCACAACCGCTGGGCTGAAATTGTTTTCGGGGTGAATCTCGAAGACATTGATGCAGTGTTTGCGGTTGGCGAGGAAGTGACTGCCACCACGCTCCGAGAGAAGGGATTAGTAAAGGTTCGATGTGACGAGATCAAAATTCTTGGCAATGGCGAACTGACCAAAGTCTTAAAGTTCACGGTTACCAGGGCGAGTGAATCTGCCAAGGAAAAGATTGCGAAATCCGGCGGTAGTATTGAGATTATTGCTGCGAAGCGCACTCCAAAAGAACGTGTTGCAGCGTTGAAGATTGAGGCTGGTAGCTAATGTCATCGAAAAAGCTACGGTAAAATTGATTGCCTACAATTAGACACAGCCGACAAAAGTAGCAGGCACGCTCCGCCGTGCCGTCCGCTCGTCAGCATTTATTGGAATTTTAGGTGGACGGCACATGGAATGTGCCTACTACTTTGACTTTTGTCGGCTGTGTCTAATTAGGCTAGCAACAAAAACGAATATCCGAAACAATGGGATGGCCGGCGTTGACGCATGATCAATGTCGGCCATTACTTTTGAGGCATTTGCCTCACACCACTCGCAGGAACATGACGACATGTTTGAAAAGCTCAGAGTAGTTTTCTCAATCCCAGAACTGCGTCAGAAGATTTTTCTGACCCTGTTCTTGTTGGCCGTATACCGAATTGGCTATCACGTTCGGCTACCTATATTAATGGACGTTGAAATGGCCATGTCGGGAGACATGAAGTCTTTTTTAGACAAAGTTGCTTTGTTCTCGGCGACTGATCTTCGCTCGCTTACCATCTTTGGATTGGGAATTGCGCCCTATATTTCGGCATCGATTATTTTTCAGCTTCTCGGAACTGTTTGGGCACCTATCGAGCAGTTGCGAAAAGAGGGGGCGGTCGGACGGAAAAAGATCAACGAATACACTCGTTATTTGACGGTTGTTATCTGTTTGGTGCAGAGCTGGGCTTATCTGCAGTTCCAAGTAGTAACGGTGGAGAACTCGCCTGTTTCCACTGTTTTTCTTGGTGGAACTCAGCTTTCATTTGGCTGGACGATAACCACCGTTGCGATTATGACTGCCGGTTCAATGTTCTTGATGTGGCTAGGTGAGCAGATTGATGAATATGGGATTGGCAATGGCGTATCCCTATTGATCATGGCTGGGATATTAGCACAAATGCCGAAAGCTCTGTGGGATTTGCGTCAAAACATGTCGAGCGGTCTTAGCGGAATGTCCAACAACACGATTGGGCCAGACGTCCTTATTGTACTTGCGTTCTTGTTCGTTGGTGTAGTGTTTGCGGTGGTGTTTATCACGATGGCACAACGGCGGATTCAAATGCAGAGTGCAAAGCACGTTCGTGGGCGGCGTGTATTTGGTGGAACAAAGCAGTTTTTACCACTTAAGATTAATCAATCCGGTGTGATGCCAATCATTTTCGCAAGTAGCATGCTCATGATTCCGGGTTTGGTTTTTGGTGTACTTGCGAAATATTTCGCCTCTGGAGAGGAGGCGGGCGGTTGGAGCGGGATTGTCGCGAGTATGTTCCAATCGTTGTCTAGCATGTTCACCAGTGGATCATCGTTCTCCTACAACGTGCTATACATAATCTTCATTTTCTTTTTCTGTTTCTTTTGGACCTCGATCATGTTCAATCCAAAGGAGATGTCGCAAAACTTGCAGGATTCTGGCGCGTTCATCCCGGGCTATCGACCAGGCAAGAGAACTGCTGACTACCTAGAAAAAGTGATGGTTCGTATAACCTACGTTGGGGCCGCGTTCCTTGCGGTGGTTGCCATTGTTCCAACGATCATCACTTCGCAGTTCGGGGTATCGTTCAGTGTTGCGGCTTTTTACGGTGGAACAGGGCTTTTGATTGCCGTAAGCGTTGCGTTTGATTTGATTCAAAAAATCGATAGCCACTTGTTGATGCGAAATTACAAAGGTCTACTTGAGCAATAGTCGCTGACTCGTCAAAACTCTACTGCCAGCATGGGAGGGGCCGCTGCAATGCGATTGGTGTTCATCGGCCCGCCGGGGGCGGGCAAAGGGACTCAGTGTAAACGCTTAGTTGAGTTGCTTAAGATACCGCACCTTTCCACAGGCGAAATGCTTCGTGCTGTCAAGCGTCAGGAGACAGCGTTATCCCGTTGGGTGGCATCGTATATTGATGCTGGAAAACTCGCGCCCGATCATCTTGTGATGCGTATTGTTGCTCAGCGACTTCAAAGCGAAGAGTGCGTTAATGGAGCGCTCTTTGACGGGTTTCCGAGAACGATCATTCAAGCCCAATTGCTCGACGATTATTTAGCGGAGCAAGGAATCCAATTGGACATGGCTTTGGAGTTGAAAGTCGTGGAGGAAGAGCTGATCCAGCGCCTCCTCAAACGAGCTCAAGTTGACGGACGAGCCGACGACAATTACGAGACGATTCGCGAGAGGCTACATGTCTTTAAAACACAGACGGCTCCGCTAACCGAATACTATGCATCCCAGGGTAAGCTCGAACAAGTTGACGGAATGCAATCGGAAGAAATAGTCTTCGGTGCCATAAAATTGTGCGTCGCTAGGCACCAACCAAACATTTAGTGGGACGGACCACCCTCGACGGAAGGCTTCGAATGGAGCCTGTTTTTGTGCCGCAGTACCTTCGGTCGAGATACAATCATGTGACGCGAAACTCGAAAAGCCTTACCACGAAAACCATCTACATCCATGAAACTTCTTTTCAGATTTGCCAACATAACAACTCGAAGGATACTTGGAGTCCTCTTGTTCTCTGCTTGTTTCGTGGAGAGCAGCAACGGCGATGCACCTGAAGCGGGCATCGCCCTTCCACCACCCGCAAAGGGTTGCATACGGATTGCCACGTTCAATGTTGCATTAAACCGTAAAGAAAATGGTCAATTGGTTCGTGACCTTAAGTCAGGCGACGCACAAGCGAAAAAAATTGCCGCGATTGTTCAATTGGTAGCCCCCGATATCTTGCTTGCCAACGAAGTGGATTACTCGGACGGTGAAGCAGCGAAGTTGCTTCAAGAAAGGTATTTTGTGAAAGCCCAGTCCAGCGAATTGAAATCGCAGGGTAGTTCGTTGGTCCACGTATTCACGGCTCCGGTGAACACGGGTGTTAATTCAGGACTGGATCTTAACTTAAATGGACGTACGGCGGATAGCGATGACGCTTGGGGTTATGGTGCATTCCCAGGTCAATTCGGAATGGCGGTCTACAGCCGATTTCCTATCTCCGAAAAGGAGGTGAGGAGTTTTCGAATGTTTCGTTGGAGTCAAATGCCAAATGCGAAGCGTCCAAAATGGATCGATAAAGGAAGCGGTACAGAAAAATTCTTTCACTCGGATGAGGTCTGGGCGAAACTGCGTTTGAGTTCTAAATCGCATTGGGATGTGCCAATCCAGATTGGCAATACAAAGCTACACGTGATCGCATCGCACCCAACACCGCCGGTTTTCGACGGCGTCGAAGATCGCAATGGCTGCAGGAATCACGATGAGATCCGACTCATTCGGGACTATGTTGGAGGCATTGCCGAAGGCAACTACATCGTGGACGACGCCGGAAAATCTGGACCACTCTCGGCTGAAGCTTGTTTTGTCATTTTGGGTGATTTGAATTCGGATCCAATGGACGGCAGCGGCATTTCTCAAGGAATAATGGATTTGCTAGGTTCACATCGGGTTCACTCTGCATTTGTTCCCTCGAGCGACGGAGCTGCCGAAGCATCGAGGCTGCAAGGCAAAGCAAATCAAAAGCACAAAGGAAATGCAGCCAACGACACCGGTGATTTCAATGACAATGAGCCTGGCAATTTGAGAGTCGACTTCGTTCTGCCGTCTTCTAATTGCAAGGTTGTAAGCGGTGGTGTTTTTTGGCCAACGGCGGAGCAACTCAAGGAGTTTGCCCCTGAGCTTGCTGACGCTTCCGACCACCATCTTGTGTGGCTAGACGTTGAGCTGCCAACTTCGCCAGTTAAATGAGTGCGAACGAGGATGTGGACCGGCAGAGCGTCCAACATAGAGCGTAAGCTCGTGCAAATTGCCTCCGAATTCAGTGAAAAAACTCCTGTTGTCAAGCTTGTGGAGAGTGTATACACTTCGACTATCTCGTTGGACAAATTGTCTAATTTGATAGAAAAATGATTGCTCCGTGGTGTAATTGGCAACACAAGGGATTTTGGTTCCTTTATTCTAGGTTCGAGTCCTAGCGGGGTAGCTTCCAAACACCTCCAGCCCGGTATCAGCCGGGCTTTTTTCATTGCCGTTTCCGAAGAATATCATGCCAGAAATCCAGGCTTTTCGCGGTCTACGCTACAATTTAGCCCAGGTGGGTTCGCTTTCAAGTTGCATTGCACCTCCCTACGATGTGGTCGACTCACAGCTACAGGACCACCTTTACGGGCTTTCTCCCTTCAATTTTCTGCGATTGGAGCTCAACCGACGCGAAGATCAGGATTTGGACGAAAACGCGATTTACCAACGTGCCGCTCGCATTTACCGATCTTGGCGCAGCGAAGGTATTTTGCAAACGGAACCAGATCCTGCGATCTATGTTTATCATCAAGAGTTCGAAATTGCCGGAAAGAAACTGAGTCGCCGTGGGTTCATGGCACGAGTTCGCCTCAAACGATTTGGCGAGGGGAACATCTACCCGCACGAACAGACTCACGCCAAAGCCAAGGACGACCGCTTGCGTTTGACCCGAGCCACTCAAGCTAATTTGTCGCAAATCTTTGGTTTGTACCCGGATCCTGAAAACGCGATCCAAGATCTTTTGGAAAAAAAGCTAGTAGGTGTTCACGGAATCGAGGCGACCGACCATCTGGGAGTTGTGCATCGGATGTGGCCCGTGAGCGACGTCAAAACGATTCAGCAAGTGATGGCGTTGATCGGAGACAAGGATATGTTCGTCGCTGACGGGCACCACCGCTATGAAACCGCTTGCAACTATCGCGATGAGTTGAATGCTCAGTCGCCTTTGCCCGATGCGCATCCCGCTAATTACGTTTTGACCATGCTGGTTAGTATGAGCGATCCAGGCCTTGTCGTGCTCCCAACTCATCGATTACTCACGGGTGTGCCACCGATGACGACCAGTCAGTTGCACGAAAGGCTATCGCATTGCTTCGATTGTGAAATCGTTGGAACAGGCCCCGAAAATGCTGGCGCTGTTTGGGCTGAAATGGATCGATTGGACGAACAACTCATCATGGCGATCTATTCCAAGGCTTCAAACGAATGGACGCGAATTTCGGCACGGCAAGAAGCAGCCGACCGAATGGCTGCAATCGCCTCGGAACACTCCGAAGATTGGCAGGGGCTCGGCGTAGCGGTCCTGCACCGATTGGTTTTCGAAGACCTCCTCGGCCTCACGGACATGCCCAAGCCGACATACGTCCACCTCGTCCAGGAAGTTATCGATGGCCTCAACGGAAAGCTCGAAGGCAAGCTTGATTATCCACTGGCTGCCATGGTAATGCCCGCAACGATCGAGCACATTCGAGCAGTCTCGCTGCATCAGGAACGGATGCCAGCCAAGAGCACCTATTTCTATCCAAAGCTAGTATCAGGTCTGGTCGTTCACCCGCTCGCTTAGGCTTTGAATTCGGATGGCAATTTCTTTGTGCTGGTCCGGTTCACTGATGCAACTATTGCGATTCCAAACGTTTCTACCCGCTGCGGCCAACCACGGCTCTGTTTGGCTACTCAGGATATCTATGGTTTTCTTAAAAATCAGGGCAATCGAAAAAATATAAAAAGCTGAAATTCATGGCTGAAAGGCAAGATATTCAACACCCTCTATACAACTCCAATTCTAATAAGGGGGCAATGGATTTGCCAACTATTGTGCCTGCACAGTGAGACAACACCACCCTACTTAATTAGTGATGATTTCATGACTCTGATTCCCACGCGCTCCAAGCGAACAATTGGTAGCCAGCTAAACGATAGTCGAGTATTGAGGGGGAAATCCAAGCGGTCGTTGGTCGCACAGTTTTTTTAACTGGCGATTCACTCCGTTTACAGCCGCAGTTTGGAGTTGATGGGAGTTTACGCGTCCTTCGATTCCTTTGCAATCGATTTACGGCAAATGATTGCATTAGAAGCAAATACTTGGTAACATTCGAAAAATCGAATATTCCAATGAGACGCCCGACGAATATGATAATCATGAATCCCACGAACAATGCGAGAGCGACCGCCGAGCGAATCAAAGCATTCGCTCATGCGACGCGACTTGCCATTTTGCAGGAGCTTGCCATTGGGCCGAAATGCGTGACCGATATCGAGGAAATTCTTCCCGCCCGCCAAGCAAATATCTCTCAACATTTGGCAGTTCTGCGTCACGCTGGGCTGGTCGACTACGCTCAAGACGGAACACTTCGGTGCTATTACCTTTGCCGACCTAGCCTTGTCAAAGGTTTGCTTGCCATCTCAGCGATCGATGAGGAAGCCATTGTTCGAACACCTGAAGATATCAGCCTCGAAAAAGAAAAGCTTCGTAAGGTCACGGCCAAAAAGAAGGTGTCGACTCGGAAAGCTGCTCATCCACTTCGCGAATCGAGAAATTCGCGATGAACGGGCGAATCTATCTCGACTGCAACGCCAGTACGCACGTCGCTCCTGAGGTTGCTTTGGCGATGCGACCGTTTGTCGAGGAAGCCTATGGGAACCCATCGAGCTTACACTGGGCCGGCGTGCCTGCTCGAGACGCAATCGATAGATCGCGTTCACAAGTCGCAGCTTTGCTTGGCTGCGATGCGACCGAAGTAATCTTTACGTCCGGCGGAACGGAGTCCAACAATTTTGCAATCAAAGGTTTGTTCTTGGATCGATTGCTGAAAGGAAAACCGTTCCACGCCATCACGAGTCGAATCGAGCATCCGGCGGTGTTGGAACCTTTTCGATTCATTGAATCGCCTTCCCAATACGCTCAATGTCGGCTTTCGAGGGCAGGTGGGGAGTGAGGTTCTTGCAAGGCTCCCGATGGTCGCTGCTTCAACAGGTTCTGCCTGCCATGTAGGTAGCCTGCAGATGAGTCCCGTTTTGGCCGCGATGCGAGTAGCAAAGGAAGTTGGGCTCGGAGCCATTCGATTCAGTCTCGGACGCACTACGACGTGGGCCGAAATCGAAAGGGTACTGGAGGCACTAAAGTATCAAATCCTACAAAAGAAATCCTGACAGCGAGAAGACTTATATGGCGAAATACCTATTCATCTTGAACGGACCCGCGTATGGCTCTGAGCATTCCTACAACGGACTGAGGCTGGCTGGCAACGTCAGTCATCATGGAGGTATTGTTTCGCGATCCGTAGAAAACGAAGTTCGAATCTTCTTAATCGGAGACGCTGCTACCTGTGGCAAAAAAGGGCAAACCGTGCCGCAGGGATTCTACAACATTGAAAACATGATTCATTCCATATTGAGGCATCTAGGCCAAGTTGGCGTTTGTGCGTCTTGCATGGATGCGAGGGGCATAACGGATGCAGAACTGATTGAAGGCTGTCATCGAAGCAGCATGGATGAGCTCACGATTTGGACGGACTGGGCCGACAAGGTGCTCGTTTTTTGATGCTGTGTATTGCTGTTTTGTCCATTCGACTCGGAGAAGGCGACCAAGGTGTAACTTGTGATGACAAAGCTTTCGGTAGATGCGAAAACGACGAATCCTTTCTTAAGGAAGAACGCCGCATCACGATATGAAGGCTCGTACTCCGGCAATGGCATGAGAGCAGACCCATTGGAAAAGATTCTGCTCAAAAAATGCCTGCAGCAATTTGACATACGCATGAAAATGGCCTATCCCTTTTTTTGAAAGCAAATTATGAGAACTAGAATTTTGGCTATCGTCGCAATGGTCCCGTTGGCTTTGATCGTATTGACAACGGCACACGCAGACGATCATGGCATGAAGGAATTTAAGTTATTTCCTAGTGACACACTTGAGTGGAAGGAAGGACCGCCTTCGCTGCCACCTGGAGCAAAGATTGCCGTCTTGGAGGGCGACCCAAGCAAAGAGGGACCGTTCGTTTTTCGCATCAAAGCGCCCGACGGATATCAAATCCCAGTTCACACTCATCCCAAAACAGAACGGGTCACCGTCATCTCCGGTACCTTCAACATTGGCATGGGAGAGAAATTCGACAAGTCGATTACGAAGCCTATGCCCGTTGGAACCTATGGCTATTGGGAGACTGGCATGAAGCATTTTGTGTGGGTTAAAGGCGAAACCGTAGTTCAGTTTCACGGCATGGGACCATGGAAAATCGAGTACGTCAACCCAAAGGATGATCCAAGGACCCAGAAGAAAGACACAGAGTAGCTCCGTTCCATCGCGACTGCACAGGCCTTGTTATCGCGTCGTATAGACGCAGGCTCTACAGCCTTTGCAAAAATGCTCGTCCGTCCGCTGTCGTTTTTTTCCCAGAATAAGGTACTTCGTTGGTATTCGTTGGGGTCAAACCCAATGCCGTTGCGCTTTTTGTGATTTTTCGAGCGAATTTGAAGGCCGGTTAATCTTGTGATAAATGAAAAAACTCCCTAGTGTTCCAGC
>JAYVBW010000835.1:0-2155 GCA_043750255.1 Pirellula sp. | reverse complement strand
CGCAGATTTTTCGGCCAAGGTAGAACCGATGCCTTCAATTGTGGTTAGATCGGTCCCCGCGTTAATTAGGTCCGCCACCGATTCGCTCAAATCTCGAATTGCCTTGGCACCGTTTCGATACGCTCGAATACGAAAAGCGTTTTCGCCTGACAGTTCGAGTAAGTCCGCCATTTCTTCAAAGGCAGTTGCTATTTCGACATTGGTAAACAATCGTGACTCTCCTGTTGTGAAGATGGTCGCGCTGATTCATTTAGGCAATCCAAAAACGACGGAGAGCATCGCAATTGCGTTGCGGCTTCGAGCAAATTGAATTGTAAGGGTATCGACCGAGGTTGGAACGGCTTCTTCTGGAGGCGATTTCAAAAGCTCCACATTTTCAGATTGGTACGGATTCAACATTGGGTTCAACAACCGATTGCTATTGGGGAATTGTGAGGCACCAAACGTGGTCCTGTTTGAGTGAGTTTATTTCGGGAGCCATTGGCCGGAGAGTCTGTTCAAAAACCATCGTCAATTTTCATCCATTTTGGAGAGCAAAGCATCTAGTGCGAAAATGGTTAGGTCTTAGTCTTAATCATACTCTTAATCCTAATCGATTGCCGAAGCTTCATGTTGAAGTCGACTTCCCAGATTTAACCGATCGAGGCCATAAAGCCTCGATCGCAGGCGGAGAAGAAACGGTCCACGAGGCCCACTGAACTAGTACGCCTGCCGCTGCGCGGGTTAAACATTGTCAGCCGTTGTGCGGGTTAAACAAGTCGCAAGTTTGAAGCTTATGTTTAACCGATCGAAGCGATTAGAGAAGATCGTGGGCGCTGGATACACGCCGCAAGCCATTGCGTTCGCGGGCTATGAACGTCCGCCGCTGTGCGGGTTAAACGGCTGGCAACAAGCGTGCCAAGAGTTTGGCAGCACTCTCCAACGCTTCGCTCGGGATCGTGTGAGGGCCGTTGAATTCTGCGAGTTGTCCGACACATCCAGCATCAAGCAAAAACGAATGAAGCCAGCGCCCGGTTGAGATCGGAAGGATTTGGTCTACTAGACCATGGCTTTGGACTATCGGTATTGAAAGTGGTTTGGCACGAGCGGCTTGGCGCCACAGCGATTCGCAGAGGAGGGCTCCGGAGAAAACCAACAAGCCGACAATTGGCCCGACTGTGCCTCGCAATGCGGTGTCGACGGTCAGCATGGCTCCTTGAGAGAAGCCGCCCAGCACGATCGGCATGTTGGTCCATTGATGCTTCTCTCGGCATTGCTGGATGCAATTGCAGAGCTTCTCTCGAGCTTCATCGATGCCATCTGGGACCGCGTCACGCATTTTGTCAAAGGAGTTCGTGGCCGACATTTGCATCAATTGGGCCATATTGAGTCGCCACCATGCACGTGCACCGAACATTCCCTCGTCTTCCAGATCGATCGGCGCTTCTGGAAACAGGAATGCTGATTTAGGAGCATCATCTGGTAGATGGTAGAGAATGTCCTCGAATAGCCCAACGAGGTCTGAGCCTGGTGCGCCAAATCCGTGGCACATCACTACGAGACTGGACGGTTCGGTTTTGGCCGGCCTCACCAATACAGTGGTCAATGTTCCGAATGTGGATCGATCGAGTGACCAAGCTTCAGGGTCGAATCGCATGGTGGTCTTTGCGCAGAAGCCGAATAGCTATGGCTTCATTACGAGTTGTGCAGCGTTAAATGAACCGTTTTGTTATCTGAGTTCCTTCAGCGACATCCACGATAGATAGCCGAGTATCGCAGAGCATAGCATGAACGTGATATCCATTAAGAGGCTTGGATAACGAAAAATCGCACCCATCCCTGCCATAGTCATGACGAAGTCGAGCAAAAAGAGTAGGAATACTAATCCAGCGACCACAAGACCGCCTAAACACAACAATCTGGGCATCAAGTTCCTCGGTGCTCTTCAGGGATGGTCCCAGTGTCTGGGTGGCTGCTGTAAAAGGATATCGTGCTCAAAAAATGACGCATAGTGACGCCGGAAAAGAATCAAGTTTTGGAAATCGTCCTCAACAGGGATTCTTTGTCCGAAAATGGGCAATCAACGGTTGTCAAAACAACTCAGCTCGCCGAGGGCTAGTATAGTTGAACTTTTTCGACTGTCATGGGGCAAGTTCCCGACGTTTTGTTTTTATTC
>JAYVBW010000834.1:0-3019 GCA_043750255.1 Pirellula sp. | reverse complement strand
GTTGCATTCGGTTAGACCAGATCGCTTTCACGTCTTGCCACTTTGTTTATGGTTCGCAAGTAAGCTCGCTGAATCGTCAAGCATAGCTCGATAAGATCCTGTAGCATTGGGAGCAGTGAATCCCAGTCAGCTACGACCTTGCGGTCGGCTTCGCTGGCCAGTTCCTGGATGATCGCAGCAATGATGGGCATATCGATTGTATGGGCAATGTCTTGCAGTGTTTGCAGTCGCGACTTGAGCACGAGCGGGTTTCGAGAGTCGAAGCTATGAATTACGCGTTCCAACTGGTAGCCGATCATGATGGCATGTTGATCGTTCATGTCCGAATCGATTGAGAGTCCCGCCGGGCGCCATCCCATTGGGGAGTCTGTAAACTTTTCGACTAACGTTGGATCGTAAAGCGTCCCCGATCCGTTTCGAAGTCTTTCGATTGCGACTTCATGGCTGCATGGGGTGCCTACCAATTCTGATGTCATTGCATCGTAAGCGTTGACAATGGCAATAATTCTAGCTCCTAACGGAATGGCTTCTCCGACTACATCACCTGACCCGCCAAACGGGTGCGACTGATATCTCAGGATGTCGAGCAGTTCGTCTGCATGAAACACTGTTTTTGCTATTTCTGTCCCGACTCGTATGTGGTTGGCAATCAACGCATCGTGTTGCGGAGTCAGCGAATGGAGCAATACGATAGAATCGGCATCGGGTGTTCCTACGACGCCAACATCGTGCAGCATTGCGGCAATCTCAAGTGCATAGAGTTGGGCGATGGACATCATGCCGCGTGCGAGTACAACGCTCATTTCCGCCACGCGGTGCGAGTGCGATGCAATGTCTGGCAGCCGATGGGACATCGCCGCGTTGAGCGTTACAACGGAGTGATAGGAAATTGGATGCTCTTCGATATCAATAGAAGAAAGCTTGGTCGCTTTCTTTCGATCGGCTTCCTGTGCGTCGATTTCCAACTGCAAATTCCAACAGCGAACAGCATTCCTGCCACCATGCTTAGCCGCGTATAAAGCTCTATCGGATTGCTCGATCTGTGCTTGTAAACTCGAAGCACCGAAATTGCTACTGGATATACCGATACTGGCTGTGACATTGAACGGATCTGCCAAATGCCTTTGGATGCCGGCTCGGATTTGTTCTGCCATTGCAACACCTTCATCGATCGTGGCCGCGTCCATGGTCACGCAGAATTCTTCGCCACCATAGCGTGCGAGCGTTGCGCTGGTTCCAATAAGTTTCTCAACGGTTTTGACTAGGTCTTTTAACACTGCATCGCCGGCAGCGTGGCCGTGTTGGTCATTTAGTTTCTTGAAGTGATCGACGTCCATCATGATTGTGATGATTCCGCGATCGCCCTTGTTGCGTTCGGTCCAATTGGCTTCGATTTTTTCGAAGAGTGCCCGACGGTTCAATGCTCCAGTCAAACCATCGCGCGAGGCCAACTCATGCAGCACTTCGTTTTGACGGCGAATTTGCTCTTTGGATAGTTCGAGATCCGATAGAGCTTGCAAGAGGTCCTTGCGTTGCGACTCCATTACCGTAATGTCTTCGAAACTAATCAATGCACCAGAAACGCGTTCATCCCCGCCCAAAACTGGGGTCGCGTTCACGACGAAGGTTAGCTCTTTTTCCAATCCTCGAGTCAAATGAACTTTGACCGCTGTTTTTTGAGCGTGCTCTCGTAGTGCGTAGTCCCACGGCCACTCATCATTGGTTTCTTTTCGCCAGGGCAATTTACTTAGGCTCTCACCCAGCAATTCATCCGTTCGGCGGTTAACGCCTTTTGAAAACGAATCGTTAACGAGTATAATTTTTCCTGTTGAGTCTAGAATCACAACTCCGCCCACAAGCGTATCGAGGGTGTTGCGAACTCGTTTTGGAACGGCGCTCTTTGGGTCGAGCACGCCTAACATACGTGATAGAAAAAACGAAAAGCTACCGAAATTAAGTGCAAATCCAACGAGTATTAGTATCAACCATTTAACTAAAGTCGGGCCGTAACTTTGTGAAATCGGTTCAAATGCGATTTCCAACTCGGCGAAAGTCTTGTTGCCGCGGTCTAACGGGATACGTACTTGATTGATATTTGAGGGCTCATCCGGTTTGAGAGTCCAATGCCGATTGTGGTCCGGACTGGCGTACAAAACCATCGCGTCGTGTCGAATAATACTGAGGCTCTTCAGGTCGGCAATTTGGATCAACGCGGCTCGGCAGGATTTTTGAAGCCCGTTATTGTCCTTGTTCGACAAATACGACGAGCAGCCCGCAGCCAATTGTCGGCTGATGTCTTGCCGATCACGCTGCGCTTGATTGTTTTCAAACGGAATCATTCCTGAGATACCGCCAGCCAACATCGGTCCAAACGACATAGTCGCAAGGATGATCGCCATTTTATAGGTGATCTTCAGCCGAGGCATGGAAATGGGGGTCCGGAACGTGAAATGAAGGTCGTTTAGCGTTACTAATTACGTGCAAGGTTTGAACTTATCAACCCCCCTAAGTAGCAGCTAAGTTACTGTTGCTTTAATTCCGAGGCGAGATAGCCAGGAATGGCCGATTGAGCAAGTTAAATTAGCCACTTGGGAAAACGGAACCGTTCAAATCAATTAAAACGGTCCTACTAATCGAATGGGCTCGCTACAGCTATGCATCGAATTGGAAGCGGGAAGCCATTTCAAGATTGGGTTTGCCTAGATTTATGGTTGTGTTGATTGTGCCGAACGAAACGTTTGTAGCTCAACGGAGGGCAATGTACGTTGAGGAAATTTCTTATGAGATAGCACTCCACATATCCCCTCATCCTATATCGCATCGAAATTCGATAGAAGCGGATGACCGTACGAAATTTGAGGTTTTTCAAGGATGGATTACCTTGTCGTGTCGGCGCATGGAGGATCGACATGTCGGATTGTGCTCACCTATCGAAAACGCTGGGAAAGGGGTTGGCAATTATGCTGACACTTTACTCTGGCGTTTTGATAGCGCAGTCCGATCCAACCAGCCCAACGCT
>JAYVBW010000833.1:0-1537 GCA_043750255.1 Pirellula sp. | reverse complement strand
TAATTGGAGAGGTGGCTGAGTGGTCGAAAGCACCGGATTGCTAATTCGGCGTAGGAAGAAATTCTTACCGCAGGTTCAAATCCTGTCCTCTCCGTTTGTTTTCCCTGGGATTTCGCAAGTCCTTGGTCAAGGGTGGCTCGGTGGTCCAGCCCCAATCATCGAGACTCCACTATGGCTAAAAAAAAGAAAACCTCCGCTAAAGCGAAATCGACTGGACGTATCGTTATGCGTACTGGCGAAGCACTCGTGGAAGCGGAACCCGCTTGGTCCGCTGCCGAGCCGGAAATTGTAATCGGTGAGCTCGATGGCCCAGTCGGCTACGCAATTGCCCAATTGATCGGCAATCAAGTCAAAGGCCATACCAAAGTTTTTGCAATCCTCAACAGCGATGTGCAAGTAAAGCCAGCAACGGTCATGGTCAGCAAAGTGACCGTCAATAGTTCGCTCTACACGAATATCTTGATGGGAACGGTTCAAGCCGCCATTGCTCATGGTGTTCTCGATGCAGTTCGAGCCGGACATATTCCAAAAAACAAAGTCAACGATCTCGGCATCATCGTTTCGGTCTGGTTGGATCCGTCCATTGTTGATGTGGAATACGATCCGGAGTTGCTTTTCAAAACGAACCGCGAAGCGACAACGAAAGCCATCGCCAAGGCCATGAACAACGAGCCATCCATCGACTGGCTTCTCAAAAATCAAGAATCAACTCCGCACTTTTTCCATCAACTCGCTCTCGATGGCAAGCTGAAAGAGTGACGCGATCGGAATGGCAGTCGCATGACGCACAGTCGCGTGACGCACAAGATAGTGAAACGTCCGATACGTGTCCGGCTGAGGACAGCCGGACCTACGTGAATTCGTCGCGTGACCCGCAAGCTGGTGAAACGTCCAATTCTGTTTCAAGCATCGTGTTACGCCGGAGACCGACTTGAACTATCTACAAGCCATTGTGGCTTATATTCTATGGGGTGTCTTCCCGTTGTATTGGAAGCTCCTGCCTACGGTTAATTCATTTGAGATCATTTGTCATCGCATCGTCTGGTCGCTTTTGACCCTACTGCCTCTTATAAGTTGGGGACGCCAATGGCCACAGATTCGCTCCGTAATACACGACCGGAAAAGGCTAGCGCTATGCATGGTCGCCGCCCTCTTGATCAGCATCAATTGGTTAGTATTCATCTGGGCGGTTCAAAACAAGTATGTTGTCGAAACAAGCCTTGGGTACTTTATCAACCCGATGCTCAATGTCCTCCTCGGAGTTCTCCTTTTTCATGAGAAACTTCACCCAGTTCAATGGATTGCGGTATTGATTGCAGGCCTGGGCGTCGCCGTAATGGCTTTTCAGACTGGAAAGTTTCCATTTATTGCGATTACGTTAGCCATTTCATTTGCGTTGTATGCAGCGGCCAAGAAAAAGACGACGATGTCGGCTGTAGCTGGTCTTGGAATGGAAACAGCCATTCTGACGCCATTGACCTTGGTCGCACTTACTTATTTTTCGTATGTGAGTCCTGATTCTGAGCCTCGAACGGCA
>JAYVBW010000832.1:0-4817 GCA_043750255.1 Pirellula sp. | reverse complement strand
ACTGCTTCGGCATGCCCGACGAGTGAGCTAGTTCAGTGTAGTAATGGTAGCCCAACAAATCTGCGAGCGACGTCGACGTCGGAGAATTCGGATCGATATGCGAATGCGAATCGATCAAAACGATCGCATTCAATTGTTCAAGCAAACGCTGATGCAAAGATTGGCTCATAAATGCCACACGGATTGGTGTTATTAAAGGGTTTTGCCAATGAATGAAGTTGGTCGGCTAAAAGAACCGCTAACCGCCGCTAACTGGAGGGATCAATGCTATCACGGATTGAGTGTGTATCGCATCTATTATCTCTGAATCGGAAACAAAGTCATTGTCGATCGCGATTCGACCGAATTCGACTAAGGATCGCAGCGATTCAAATTGGATTGCGATGGTTTCTTTAAGTCGCTTGACGGGCATCGGTAGATTTACCTCGATCTCAATAAACTCGGAACCGACTCGTTCGCGAGCGTCAGCAAACATTCGCACAGCCAATCGGTGAAAAGAGGTGGTCGGTGGTTTGGATGGCTCGTTCAAGATGAAAAGCGGCTTTTTCCAGTGCCTGTTTGAGCGACTCCAATGTTCCAGCAGTTGTAGCCTTGAGATTCAATCATGGTTTTGATATGGGCTGCATAATAGGGACTGACAATCAGCACGAGGCCTATTCCCATATTGAACACTTGATCCATCTCTTTCTGTTCGATTTCGCCCAATTTGGCAATCCACTCGAACACAGGAAGAATTTCCCATGAGCTTCGTTCGAAAATCAGGTCTACATTGGGAGGTAGAATGCGTTCGGTATTCTCCAGTAGCCCTCCACCGGTGATGTGGCAGATTCCATGGATCACATTCTTTACTTTGTAGTGAGTTAGGACCGTGCGAGTCAATTTGCTGTAAATCAAAGTGGGGGTCAAAAGCGCTTCGCCGACCGTCATTCCCAGTTCGGGAACAAAGCTGCCGACATCGAGCCCCGCTTTTTCAAAGACTGCTTTGCGAACAAGGCTAAATCCATTGCTATGAACACCAGACGAATTGATGCCAAGAATAACGTCGCCAGAAGCGATGTCGCGCCCCGTGATCAGATTTTTCTTTTCTACGACGCCAACGCAAAAACCAGCCAAATCATAGTCATCGGTTTGGTATAGATCCGGCATAATCGCGGTTTCGCCGCCGAGCAAACTGCATTCGGCTGCGATACAGCCGTCGGAAATACCCTGAACAATCGATTCGAGAAGCGGCGGATTGTCTTTTGACATCGCTACGTAATCCAGAAAGAACAGGGGTTCGGCGCCGGTACAAAGGACGTCATTGACGCACATTGCGACTAAATCGATGCCAACGGTTGAGTGCCTCCCAGCCTTGATCGCAACTTTGAGTTTGGTGCCGACGCCATCGGTCCCGGAAACCAAAACCGGTTCTTGGTAGTTGCGTGAAAAAAGTGATTTTGAGAAGTCGAGGGCATAAAGGCCAGCAAATCCGCCGTCGTTTCGTACTACGCGCGGTGTAAAAGTGCGGTGCATGAGCCGGGGCAATCGTTGCATCGATTGTTCATACAATTCAAGGTCGACACCGCTGTCTTTGTAGGTGATTGCCATCGGCGAGGCAGAAACTTTGGTTGGGGGGATTATGTTTAACCGGCGCAGCCGATGGTATACGATGAACGACTGCATTCCAGACGCCAACCGCTACGCGGGTTAAACAATATTGAAAAAACCGTTCGGGCCGGCATTATCCCGTTTTTGGCCGATAAATAAAGTACGCGACCACGCTTAATGTCTACAAGTTTCCGTTGGAGCTCGCATTGGATGCGAAGTCCCGATAAACACGCGGGAGGACGACACGAAACGTGCTGCCGCATCCTAGTTGACTCGTCAAACTGATGTCCCCTCCCAAAAGTCGACAGAGTTCACGAACAATCGAAAGTCCGAGTCCGGTTCCAGAATGTTCACGAGTCAGACCGTCATTCCCGGTTACTCCCTTGGCCTGCCTGAATTTTTCGAAAATGATTTCATAATCGCCGGCTGCAACGCCCACGCCTGTATCTGCTACCGATAGCACCAATTCCGCGTCGTTTTGCCATTCGCACAAGACCGTGACCAATCCGCCCTCCGGCGTAAATTTGATCGCGTTAGACAGTAAGTTCGTAAGAATCTGTTGTACCTTGCCCTGGTCCTGCGTAATGCGCATCTCCGATCGGCTAGAGTCAACTCTCAAATCGATATTTTTATCCTCCGCCATCTTCAAAACAATTTCACATTGCGCATGAATCACAGAAAGGATGCAAAATTCAGTTGGACGAACTTCCATTTTTCCGGCCTCGACTTTAGCCAAGTCCAAAATGTCGTTGATCATGTCGAGAAGTAGGCGACCGCTGTTTTGAATGTTGAATGCGTAACGCCTCTGCTTGTCGGTGAGGGACTCGAATCCCTGTAATACCTCGCTAAAACCCAAGATACTATTGAGCGGAGTACGCAGCTCATGACTCATGTTTGCCAGAAACTCACCTTTAAGTCGGTTTGCTTCGAAAAGCTGCAGATTCACCCGCGCCAGTTCGTCGACTCGAAGATCTTTTTCCACGTTAACAGACCGGAGCTGTTCTTGGGTTTCTGTCATGTGGCGAAGCATGCGATTGAAAGATTCAGACAATTCGTGGAATTCATCCCCGGTATCGACCGAAAATCGTAATTTTGTGTCGCCGCGAGTGATTTCTTCGCTGACGTGTTTCATATAACTCAACGGGCGAATGACCAGACGTTTGAGAACCAAATGGATAAAGAATAGCGACAAGGCTAAAGTGCAAATCGCAATCGAGGTCAGAACCGCATAACTCCACATACTCCAGACGCGTGTGTCGCGGTACGGCATTTTCACCTTGATGACTCGGAACGGATCGAGTGATGGAGTCGTTGGCCATGCAACGTAGGGGGGCAAATTGTGATGGCACTCATCAATGCAGTTTTTTTTATCGAACGCAATCGGATGGTAATAGTAATACGAATCGCTTGAGCGAGCCTCTTCAAATGTGGGGCTCATCGGAATTGTCAAAACGTTGTTCGCGGTAGAGTTAGAAGCAGGCACGGTTGGCTCGGCTGGAAGTGGAGCGGTTAACGCCGCTTTTTCCTCAATTTGCTTTGCCTCCGCTGCTGCAATACTGTCGTTTTCTGCGAGCTTTGCTTGGATCCATTCGATTCGATCGCGATCCTTTCCTGTCGCCACGGGCGCCCCTAAAGACTCATGCTCCAATTGGTCGTCGAGTCGAAGGATTTCATATTCAAAACGGGACTGCAACCAGTATACGCGTAGTATCTTTAGGACATTCGTTCGGTATTCTTTGTCCTGGGTGCGTGCAAGCTCAGCGGATGGTGTTATTGCAACTGCATTCTGTGCATCCCATTGTTTGAAGTCTGTCGAAATGTGCTTCCAACCAATGACTGCATTGGCGTAGTCGCGCGCGGACTGTCGCGTTGTTTCCATCACCAGTTGCGAAGCCATGACTTGGACGGCGTAAAAAGCAAGAATCAAAGATGCCAACAGTGCCAAACCCAAGAAAAGTAAACACTTTCTTTCGAGGGACCAGCTTCCAACAAGCGATTTAAGGAAACTATTGGCCATATTGGTCGGGAGTGCGGGGTGATTCAAAATACGAAAAGTCGGCAATGTCGGAGTTTCAAACCTCGATTTGTATGAATCTAGAGGATTTAGCGATTGCGGGACAGATTCCTAAGGGAGAACTTCCGAAGTTCCATCTTGCTGAAGCAATTGCTTTTGCCCAGTCGGTATAAATTCCTTGCGGGTATCGTTCCGGTTAATTACGATTAGAACTGTTTCGCCGGAAATGCTGGCCATACCACTTTCATAGCTGCGTTCAAGTTTTCCTACAAAGGAGTTTGGCTCATGTCCAAGCCGTTCACGTATTGGGTTCGACTGGCGATGGTTGCAACAATGTGCACGCTCGTCACCTTTAGTCCTGTTTCTGCGGGGCGTTTGATGGATCGACTCCTACATCGGGACGCATGCAAACCTCGGTCATCCGATTGCTGCGAGCCAACAAACTCGTGCCAATCAAGCTGCTTGGTCGTACCGTCTGCTCCCTGCCAGATTGCACCAGTTGCAACAGGATGCTGTCCATTGCCTGCCGACCCGTGTGGCTGCGGTGCCGGAATGCCTTCTGGCTGCGGTGCCGGAATGGACCTGATACCGACTCAGGCAGGTGAAGAGAAAAAGTCTCATCCAGAAGCTCCAAAGGTGTCGCAACCTGCTCCGGTCGTGGAAGCCCCGAAGATTGCTCCTCAGAAAGTTTTGACGCCTGACCCTGCTGTTTCAACACCAGCACAGGCCGTTGCCCCGCCAGCACAGGCCGTCGTTGAGCCTGCTCCCGCAGTTGAGGAAACAAGGAAACCGGTAGAAAACCCGTTTGGGGAGGCACCTGCGGCTAAGAAGCCAGCCGATGATATCTTCGGAGATGCTCCTGCGGCTAAAAAGCCAGCAGACGATATTTTCGGAGAACCTCCTGCGGCGAATAAACCTGCGGACGAATCAGCGCTTCCTGCCGCACCCACTGCAAAGGCGGATTTGGATGATTTGTTTGGAAATGATCCTGCTCCCAAAGCCCCAGCAGAATCAAATTCGCTTAAGCAAGAGACGCAGGTTGATGACTTGTTCGGAACCGAACCAAAGTCAGCCACCCCTGCGAACGACGCTCCTGCCGACGAGAAGCCGGCCGCGCCTGCTGCAGAGCCAGCGATCGACGAATTGTTTGGAAAGCCGATCGCAACCGAAAAAAACGTATCGCTGGAATTTCTGAACGAAGCGCCAGTAGCAGATG
>JAYVBW010000831.1:0-2448 GCA_043750255.1 Pirellula sp. | reverse complement strand
ATTAGAACATTGGTGACGCCGAGATCGTTTGTCCGTTTCTTCATCTCGGCCAAATAAGTTGCATCCTTCGCCTTATCCTTAAAAAACTGATTGACATATTCGACCGCTTCGATACCAAACTTCTCCTTTGTGACCTTAGCGAAGTCTAAATTGTCGAGTTTCTTTTGTTGGAGCGATTTGTGCAGTGACCATTGGGCAAGCGAAATTTTGAACGGCTTTGACTTTTCGGCTTGGGCGAAAAGTTGGGCTTTCGGAATCGCCCACCCTGCTGCAAGGCCAACGGATGCGGTTGAAATAAAATCGCGGCGAGAAAAATGATTGATCATAGAATGGGTAGGATTCTGGGTGGAGAAGTTATTGGGGGCTTGGAAACCAGCGGGTTGCAGCCCATTATTGTATTTTGGCCCTAGTTTGCGGGCAAGCAACGAAATTGCAACTTACCGGTCAAATAAAACGCACATTGCCCTATCACGTCCTATCTGTTCGAAAAAGTCCCTTGATACGACACTATTCCACGTTCAGTACCCTATAGGCTATAATCCCCCCTCCCACCCTTACCCAAATTTCGGCAAAAGCCCGGTCCCCTTCAAATAATTCCTTCCAAATAAGGCAACAAAAATGCGATTGGCTGTAAAGCGCTTTCTGCTCATCCCAACTCTTACATTTGTCGGTTTAGGCTCGCACATCGCTTCTGCCGATGACTATGATCCAACCGCAGTTGCAAAAGCTGGCATCGCTAAAATGAAGGTAGGAGCAAAGGATTGGCCCCAGTGGGGTGGTTCGCCTGAACGCAATAACGTTCCATCTACCGGCCCGATGCCAACTAAATTCAATGTCAAAACTGGTGCCAATATCCGCTGGTCTGCGCCGCTTGGTTCCGAAACCTACGGCAATCCAGTCATTGCTAACAGCAAAGTCTACGTCGGCACCAACAACGGCAATGGGTACATCAAGCGCTATCCCAACACCGTGGACCTCGGTGTCCTTCTTTGCTTCGATGAAAAAGATGGCAAGATGCTTTGGCAACATAGCAGCGAAAAGCTTCCGACCGGCCGTGTTCATGATTGGCCGAACCAAGGCATTTGCTGTGCACCCATGATCGAAGGCGATCGACTCTGGTATGTGACGAGCCGCGGCGAAGTGGTCTGCCTCGACACCGAAGGCTTCGTTGACAATGAAAACGATGGCCCCTTCACGAAGGAACCAAACGAAAACAAAGACGAAGCGGACGTCGTTTGGAGACTGGATATGATGGCGGAGCTAGACGTGTCTCAACACAACATGTGCAGCTGCTCTGTTACTGCCGTTGGTGACTTTTTGTTCGTTAATACCTCCAACGGCGTGGACGATGGTCACTTGACTGTCCCGGAAGAAAAAGCCCCAAGCTTCCTTTGTTTGAACAAGCAAACAGGAGCGATTCTTTGGACAGATAATTCCCCTGGTGCGAATATCCTCCACGGACAATGGTCATCGCCAACTTCCGCAACACTCGGCGGCCAAGAACAAGTAATCTTCGGCGGTGGAGACGGTTGGCTATACAGTTTTGATCCAAAGGGTGACGCTGGCAAATCCAAGCTGCTTTGGAAATTCGATTGCAATCCGAAAGACTCGATCTACCGACTCAACGGAGCGACTCGGAACCATATCATTGCAACCCCAGTGGTTTACGATGGAATGGTCTACGTCGCCGTCGGTGAAGATCCTGAGCACGGCGAAGGGGCAGGTCACTTGTGGTGTATCGATCCAACGAAACGCGGCGACGTCAGCCCAACACTTGTTTTTAAGTCAACCGACATGACCAAACCGATTGCGCCCAAACGCAGGCAAGCGATGGTAGCAGCCGACGGGGACGTAGAACGTGATAATCCCAACTCTGCTGCGGTATGGCATTATGTCGGTAACGATCCGAAAAAGTTTGAGACGACTATGCACCGCACCTGCGGTACAGTAGCGATCAAAAACGATCTACTCTACATCGCCGACTTTTCTGGAATGCTCCATTGTTTGAATGCCAAAACAGGCGTCGCTCATTGGACCCACGATATGTTAGCTTCCTCTTGGGCGTCTCCTTTAATCGCGGACGGCAAAGTCTACATTGGAGACGAAGATGGTGACATTTTGATCTTCGATTTGGCGGTTGCAGCCAAGATCAATATTATCGCAGAAATCAACCTCGGTTCGGCATTGTATACGACTCCTGTCGCCGCTAACGATTCAATCTATATCGCCAACCGAAATCGACTCTTCGCGATCGAAGCTGGTAAACAAGGCGAACCGGTCAAGTAATTTTTACTGAGCTGCGGGCGTTAGCTCAACGCCGTGAAGGATTTTTATGTTGCATAGACAGCTCAAAGTCACTCTCGGCAAGAGTGACCCACGGTGGGTCGCACCTGCCGGGTGCGACCTTGAAGCCTAAAATAACTCAACTCAATGTTTTCGTTGATGTAA
>JAYVBW010000830.1:0-2074 GCA_043750255.1 Pirellula sp. | reverse complement strand
CGCAAATCTGGATGCCAGGCACATTCGTCGGTATCGGTCGAAACTCACCGCGGATTTCCGATGGTGCATCTGTTTTGATGTCCCACATGTCTTGATGCGGCGGACCGCCACCAAGGAAGATTTGAATGAGGGCTTTGTTCGGATTGCTTTTCTGTTGTTTCGATTCGGCGCGCAGGACGTCTGCAAGACCGAATGCTGTCGCCCCGAAACTCATTCCGCCGATTTTTAAAAAAGAACGGCGAGATTCTCCATCACAATAGCTGCGAGAGGACCCATACTGACCAAGGATCGACAACATCATGGACGCCGACTGTAAAGGTTTAGGTGGGCCGCGATAACCAAGGAGGCTGTACGCGGAATTGTTGGTGGGCGGAGCGCCGACTAGCACATCGTGCAATTATAGCTAAGCCTGAACAAATTCAAGTGAATTGTCAATATGGCTAGCGAACTACTTCTTGGCCGGTCGCAAAATAAGAAGAACATTCGAAATGTCGCTTCCCTTATCAATTCCCAGGACCATTCCGCTCTTCATTTTCTTTCGATTGGCGATAGTCATCGGTTGACTACGTCTAGTCGAGACCGCAAAAGGAGAGCGATTTCCTGGGGCCGCTTCCAGTGAGAGTCTTTTGGCAAAACCATCGGTTCCTTCAGCCACTTTGATTGAACTCAACTGTTTAACCAGCATGCCCGCAGATTTATCAGTTGTGTAATCCATCGCGAAATCAGGAAAATCCTCAAACCGGTTCATAATTTCCTCTAATGCTAAATCCAATTGCCTAGCGGTTGAACGTAGAAACATTACCCCCATTTTCTCTTCTGAATTCGCATCGATTCCAATCGTTTTCGAGTCTTCAAGATTCTTAAGCTGTTCATCGTTGATAACCAAATCATCGGTATACACGATGTTGTACTTTTCCAGAATCTGCTCTAAAGTGCGGTTTTCAACAGCAATTGGATCGATTGAAACGTCAAAAATCAAAGTTAAGAACGGCATTTGTGTCTGGTTTGCCTTTGATAAAGGCTTATCGCTCTGATTGACTACTACCGCATTCGCTAGTCTAGTTTCGAGCGGGGTCGGACTCGAAGCGACCGATTCGACTCGTGCGACCGATTCGACCGGATCATTTTTCGATTGGAGCGGCATGCTATCCGCTTCGGCTACCAAGATTTTTTCAGCACTTCCATCCAACAATTTCTTGGTGTCTGGAACATTGAAGATGCCAGGTGCTTCAGCGGTGTCAGGCACTTCAGGAATGTTTGCCGTATCGACGGCTGCAATCTTGCCGCCATCCGCAATGGAGACGATTCCGGGGCGATCTGATTTGGGAATAGACATAAAGACAAACAGAAGTGTGGCAGCCAGGGTCAAACCACCGGCAAATATCCAACGGCGCCACGGACCGGAATCGACGGAACTAGGAGCCAAAGATTTCTGAAATGACCCAAAAAAATCCGAAGATGCTAGCCATGCAGGTGCATTTGAACCCATTTCTGCAGCTCTTTTTTTGGCTGCAAGGGTAATAGAACTCGCAAACTCCGGCCTAAGTGAACTCCTAGAACGACCGCTAAAAAGCGACCGCCTTAAAACAGCAAGGTCATCTAAACGTCCCTTGAGCGATGGATCATCTGCCATTTCTCGGTTTAGATCGACCAAATCCGCCTCGGACAACATGCCATCCAGCATGCCGCTTAGCAGTTCGTCGATGTTTTTGATTGGGGAGTCCATGATTTCTTGTTTCTGGAGTGGGCTTCTCTTAATCGGATGAACGAATTAGCGAAAAGTTCCTTTTCCAACCCTAGATATTTGAGTACGAAATCAGAATGAGCGGTATACCTGTCAGAATAGAATACCCGAATTGTAGAGGCTCGAACGACTTTTTAGCCACCAGCCTACCACCTGGCTTCCATTTGGTCGACGATATGGTTGGCTAATCGTTCGACCACCCGTTGGTTCGCAGTTGAAATTGATTGGCCTGCTTCGGGTACGAAGTCGGCGTTCTCCGCAAAATAGAATGTGGATTCTCCAGGTGGTAGAAACCTTGTTTCGATAAGCGGCATCCCGCGGCGGTCGATC
>JAYVBW010000829.1:0-4786 GCA_043750255.1 Pirellula sp. | reverse complement strand
ACAATTCAATCGCCTTCACAGGCGCACTAGCTGCCGGTGACAACCCGCAGATTATTCACACCGGATCTATAGAGAGCCGCGAATGCGGCGGCACAGGGTGGCCCATCCCAACAGTCGCACGTTTTGCGGCAACGATTTTGTATTCGATGGTGCTTTGATTCCCGGTGACCTTTGCTGCGTTGTCATTGTGCAGATTCATTGGAGATCATTGCGTCTTGGGCCGATTCTACTTTTTCAACGAATCGGCGATAGAGTCGATCGCAGGACTGCAATTTGATTTCGGCGGCGATCGGTATGATCCAAATTGGCATCGCGATCCCCAGGAGCCACTCGCAAGCAATGAGCCAAAGATAGACTGCGTGCTGGTCGTAGAAACTGTCCGGAACAGTCTGTTGCTTGAAGTCCATCATGCCAGTGAGTTTAGCGTGGCAGATGACCAAAGCGATATCGGTGACTGCGAGCATAGCACCGACGATCCACAATCTACGGCTGCGTCTACGAATAGCCTCAATAAGTAACAAGACGAGAAACAGACCGGTCAAAGCATTGTGCCATTGAGTGACACGTTGGGTGATGAAACCTTGTTCGACGCTGCCGATAAGTTCTGTCCCGATTGGAACGACGACCACTGCATAAAAACACAAACCACCCCACCACGAAGCCCAGATGAGCAACAGAAATATTCTCCAAGATGCTCGGATAATCCGTTGAGTTAAGGAATCAGCACTCTTGTTTTTCAATGGGTCGAGATGCATCAGTCGACTTCCAGCACGGTTCCATCGGGCGAGATTTTGATATCGCGAGTCTTGCCGTCAGTCGTTTTGCCCCGGACTTCGTAGACGGTCTTGCCGTCCTTTTTCTCGGTCCAAGCAGTATCGAAGTTCACGTTGGGCAGCTTCTCCTTTGCGACTTTCATAACCGTTTCTGGAACTTCTTTGATGGGGACCATTTCCGTTTTTTCGAATGGTTCACTGCAACCTACCAAGGAAAACGTAAAAGCGAGTAAAACAAAAGGACGACGTAGCATTGGAAGCTCCAAAATCAAAAATAGATAAATTCGAACTAGTAATCATTGGCTATGACTTCGCCGTTCGCTCTGGTCGACAGTGCACGGTAAACGCGATAGTCGATCGAACTGCTCAGGAAATCGACGTGACCATCAACAAACAAAAACTGGACGCCTCCGGTATGTTGACTGTAAAACTGGTTTACATGAGAACGGCGATCGCCAGGATTGAAACCATCACCTGAGTGCCCCAAAATAAGACTCGAGGCGGGTTCAGGTGGACCTGTCCCGACACCATCGCGACTATCGGGGAAAAGGACCGCGCCCGTTATTGCGCCAGTCCATGTGGCCTCTCCAAGAAGTACAGAACGTTCGCCAACCATCAAGGTCGAAGATGTGCCATCACTGACATCTCTCATTTGGATAGCGTAATTACGAAAAAAGACTCCGTCGCCATCGACTCCTGGCTCAAATGTTCCGAACATGCCAATGTAATTCGCCGAGGCAACTTCGCAGATGTTGCTTTGGAAATTCCCCGACGCAAGATCTCGCTTCACCGCTTGCCATCGATCCGGAGCCGAGTCGGACGGACATAGAAATGTCGAGAGCTTCATCGACCGCACGAAACCGTTGGTAACGTGTTCAATTCCTGCATTGAAGTTGACTTGTTGATAGACCGCAGACTGCTCCAACTGGGGAAGTAAAAGGCTGCCCCAACCCCATCCTGGCCCAAGGTCATTGCCCAACGAATTAAATTGGGAAATATATCCAGGCGGGAATTTCCGCAATGCAGCGTGGTAACTTTGGAGAGCCAAGCCGAGTTGCTTCAAATTGTTCTGACATTGCATCCTACGCGCGGCTTCTCTCGCCTGCTGCACAGCGGGTAACAACAGCCCCACCATCAACCCGATGATCGCAATGACAACGAGCAACTCAATAAGCGTAAATCCGCGTCGCATTTCAACACGCAAATCGGTTTTCAGACGGTACATTGTCTCCCCTTTCCCTGTCGTCACTGTGAAGCGGGCGTCGTAGTTTCGTAGGATCATAGATACTGATCTTTTCATTACGATGAACGCAAGATGACAATATTGTCATCTTGCGACCGAATCAGTTGGATGCACGGCAGGTAATCTATACTGAAATGCGACAATCATCCACGGGAGGAATGAATGCGATTACTGATCGTTGAAGACGAAGCAAAGACAGCGGCCTATCTTAGGAAAGGACTGCAAGAGCATGGATTTTTGCCAGATGTCGTCAGCGACGGGCGGGACGCATTGCAAATGGCTAAGTCTGGAACGTACGATTTGGCGATTCTCGATATCATGTTGCCGGGGCTTGATGGCTTGTCGGTGCTGCGTGACCTTCGTTCGTCGGGAAGTTTGCTGCCGGTGCTTTTGTTGACTGCGCTTGATAGTATTCCTGATCGTGTTCGAGGTCTTGAAATGGGAGCGGACGATTACCTTGTGAAACCCTTCGCATTTTCTGAATTACTCGCTCGAGTCCGTACCATTCTACGACGAGGATCGTCACGACAGCCGGAAGCGTTGTCCATTGGCGATCTTGAGATGAATCTCATTCGCCGCAAGGTTCTGCGTGCAGGGCAGAAATTGGATCTATCGCCGAAGGAGTTCGCCCTTCTCTCGCTCCTGATGCGACGATCCGGTGATGTTTTGTCAAGAACGCTGATAGCTGAACATGTCTGGGACATGAACTTTGATAGTGATACAAATGTCGTTGATGTACATATCCGACGTTTGCGTTCAAAAGTGGACGATCCATTTGAACAAAAGCTCATTCATACTGTCCGAGGTGCTGGCTATGTTCTCGAAGTCAGGCCATAAGATGGCACGCCATTGGTCGCTTACAACTTGGCTCACGGTTTGGTACTCCACGCTCGCCAGCGTCCTGATTAGTTGGGCAACGGGATACTCGTACTGGGTATTAACGGCGAATCTGGACCGTGAGGATGACGAATTTATTTCGAGTCGAATCGACGATGTTTCGATGCAACTTCGCAACAGGCCGAACGCATTATCATCGATTGCGGATTTCTGGAAAACACTTGCAACCGTGCCGTCACCGCTTCGTATCACTATGCGTGTCTTATCAAAAGAAGGAACTGTGCTTGCTGCAATGCATGGGAGCGAAGATGTGCCGTGGCCGAGTCAAATAACGCTTTCGCCGATCGAAACAACAAACTTAACAGGTGAGTGGCGATGTTTGTCACGAGAGTTGTTTCTAACGCCTGAGGAACCAATTACCCTTCAGGCAGCTCTCGACCGACGGCAAGAGTCCGTTTTCCTAGCACGCTACCGCAAGCAACTTTATTTGGTTCTGTTTGTTTCAATGGTCGCATGTATTGTTGGCGGTATTCTGATTACGCGTCGGGGTTTGCGTCCTTTGCGGATCCTTTCTTCCCTCGCTGCCAGCATTAGCGTCCATCAGATGCAACAACGTCTCGACCCAACAAGGCATTCTGCTGAACTAGAACAAGTTGCGGTAACCTTTAACGGAATGCTAGACCGCCTTCAAGGCGCGGTGGATCGATTAACAAGATTCACAGGCGATATTGCCCATGAACTGCGAACACCGCTTCACATTTTACGAGGAGAAGTAGAAGTTGCGTTGACCAAGCAACGAACCGGCGAGGAATACCGGGACGTTCTTGGCTCCTGCCTTGAGGAAACAATCCGCTTATCACGTCTTGTGGATAGCCTTTTATTTCTCGCCCGCGCGGAGCAACCACAATTGACGTTGCAATGCGAATGGCTGAAATTGGCGGACGAACTTGCCATCATCAAAGAGTTTTACGAAGCAGCAGCGGACGAAGCTGGCGTCGACCTGATTGTCGTTTGTCCCGATCTCGAAATCTTTGCGGATCGGATACTGTTTCAACGTGTCATTGGCAACCTAATCACAAATGCAATCGCTTATACACCAACGGGTGGCCGCATCGAGGTCCTGGGAACACAAAACGGAACAGGAATTAGGGTGACCGTCGCGGATACCGGTCAAGGGATTTCTGCTGAACATCTACCCCGCGTCTTCGATCGGCTGTATCGGGGGGACGCATCACGCTCTGCAACATCAGGTCACGGACTGGGCCTAGCCATTGTCCAAACAGTCGTTGAACTCCACGGTGGTTTGGTTCAAATCGAAAGCAAAGTCAACAAAGGTACGACGGTACATACATTGTGGCCGGTAAAATCGAATGCTCTGTACAAGTAAAGGTTCGATCGAAAACTCAATTTGCGATCATTTACCATTTTCGGATCGACTAGGTTTGGGCAATTTTTTGGATGTCAAAAAAGCATTTGCTTTAAGGGGTTGGAAACAAGACCTGCTTGAACGTGCAACCGTTGACTTATCCGATTAACAAGGAGCATCGGGACACAGCACTTTTTCGGCGGGGGTGGTGTTGCATATGAGGAGCATCGGGAGCATCGTGTGTCCCCCGATTTGCCCCCTAGCAAACGCTGTAGCGACAAAGGGGTTTTGGCGATGTCGGTTGCCGAGTACTTGGAATTGCTGGATTGGACGGCTAGGCTGACGATCGCTGGCAAGCGTGGGGCAACGCCCGAAGATGCACCGAAGATATTCGAGCGGTTGTCGATTGATCCGATGACTTGGACCATCCTTGTCCGCGATTTTGGTCGGATGTTTTGCCAGGTAGCTGGCAATCCCAAGGTGATTGACGGGGCAAGGAGTCGCAAGACAGGGCGTCGATTTTATGTCCGTCAACAAGCGAGAGAGTTGCTAGCGAGCCCTTAACGC
>JAYVBW010000828.1:0-3183 GCA_043750255.1 Pirellula sp. | reverse complement strand
TTCCTGTATGGAAGTTAGTTCAGTCCGGTAATGGCCGTGATTTGATGAGAGTCGTTCATATAGCCGTCGATCGATTCCCAGAATACGCTTAATAAGGGTTCATTCGGCATTTCTGTGGATTTGGTAGAATCCCAATTTTGGAAATGGCCGAATGCAAGACAAAGCCACACGAACTTGGAGCCAATGAAGACACTTGCGAGGACAATCAAAGAGCGGCTCAAAAACGTGGTCAGTTATTTCACACACGGAATCACGAACGCAGTTGCCGAAGGAATGAATAGCAAGATCAAGTCGATCAAACGACGTGTTGGTGGGTTCCGAAACATCGAAAACTTCAAAACCGCTATCTTCTTTTACTGTGGTGGTCTAGACCTGGACCCACGGTACAGTCGGATGGACTATTTTATAGCTCAGCAAAACGCTTCAAAGTGTAACGCATTATTTCCCGTGATATTCGTCAGGGCGTCGCCAAGGGGCAAAGAAACAATACAAAACGGATCCGTAAAATGAACAGATTTAATCGTCAGCTTGATTGGGTAACTTCTTTGAAGGGGGATGCGAAAATAGATGCGGGCTCCGTAATTCATTGGCAGGGTATTTACACGACTGTCAACCTACTTGTCGTCCTATTCAACCAAGTCAATTTAGGCGAATCAGCAATTGACACTCGTGGAGAGCGGGAGATCCAAATCAAGAAAATGATCGTTGGACTATTCTATGAAATGGATGGATGCCTAGATTTCTGGGCCACTCAGCTTGTCCAAAAGGGGCGACTTACCAAGAACATCGAATCGAAGAAAAAGGTGTTCAAAAAATCCTTGAAAGTAGTCGGTGTGCCCTTGCTGAAAGAAATTAGAAATGCCCTCGCCTTTCATTTCACTGATTACATCTCGCAACCCGATGCACTTATAGCGACCTATCGTAAATTGGATAAAATCACTCTTGAACAGCTGAACGCAATCTTAAAAGCAGCAATGGAATGCGGGTTTGCGATGCGAGAGCAAGCAGCTTTAGCAGTCAATACTACAGAGATAATGCCATAAGTCAGGATCGACAAAAGGGGACGCAACTCAATTTGAGAAGACGCAGCGTACCTACGGCAACTATCAATTAGACCTGAACCCCAACGACTCAAGGCGTACAGCATAGGAACTTCTACCCAGTAGGGATTAAGGTCGCGAGGACGGATTCCAAAGGAGCCTGTCGCTGGATCAACCTCCGGCGAGTGGCCCGTTGCACTAACCGGCAAAAAGCTTACGTGACTAGCAAATCCCTCAGCAGCCGCAACAATCTCGGGCGTGTATTTGCGGAGCATATCTCCAACTTGATTCGACACGTTTTCAATTCGGTTTCCGTCAAGAACTTTTAATGGGGAGTTAGGAATGGAGAGAAAGGGTTGCTCATCAGAAATGTCGGGCAAAAGAGATCGCCAACTGTCCCACTTGGTAACCACGATAATCATCGGTCGCTGATGAAGTTGATCTTCACGAAGGCCTGCATGTCGACGAACACGTTGAATAGCCTCAAGGAGAATTGTGTCTTGCCGGACGCTGTTCTCACGGGATAAACGTTCAGTTCGAGAATTCATCTGCGGATCCTGTGACTTGCCCTCGCATGCTCGTCGGAAGCGAGCGTCCTGCGTTGGATCGAACAAAAAGAAGAGACAACGAGACAATGCCAAATGGCGAGTCACCGGACTTGAGGCTGTGTCTTGACCTGGCAAAAAACTTTCGCCAGCATTGTCGTACAAGCACATGACCCGGGAAATCTCCGTGCTACGACTATGATTTGGGTGACTTGCCATCGGTTGGAGATTGAAAAGAAATGGTCTTGGGTATTGGACAATATGAGTACCCATACTGACCGAATCGTAGAGGTCTCCTTGGACTTGAGTCTTGGCAATGGCGACAAGCGAGTCAGGATTCGGATTAAGAAACTGCTGTTCTTCGTATTCGTGAAGTCGTGCGTTCGCGATTGGGTCTGTATCGGTCATGGCGATTTTGAAATCGGTCGGAAGAATCTGCCGCAATCGCCATGTCATGGATGCGAGAAAATAGCTTTTGCCACTCGCTGGTGCGCCTAATATGGAGTAGAAAACCGGTGCAATTTGATAGAGAGGTCTGGCTACTTCGAGATGGCATGCTGGACACGCGAGTCGAGTTGTTCGTTGGCCCTCGGGATCAATTGCGTCGCCGTCGGCAGTGAAACGAGACGGTAGGAATCGGATCGCATGCTCCGGCCCCAGTCGGGTGTCACCGATCAAGTCCGGATGTTCAGCTAGCCAAAGTGATTCTTCAGGTGCGAACTCATTCCAGCAGTGCGGGCAGCTGATGCGGGACCGAATGGTGAGACGACTTTGAACGATGGCCATGTAGATTGTCGGGCGGGGGGGGATTTGCCTGAATGATCCGGCGCATTATGCCTTGATATGTTTCAATTCACAACAGAGACCGTGGCTTTTTCTTAGAGCGGCATTCCAAAAGAAAATGCGTTGCCCCTCGAACGCTGCATCAATACTCAGGACAGGTACCTGCTCCACAATCGCCTGTGCAATGATTAGCCTGTCGAACGGATCGCTGTGATACGGTATCATCTTCGTCAACAGTGACGTGTGCCTCGTTTCGATGGGCAGAATTGTGAAGTCGTTGCCTTCAATCCCTTAGCCTCATGAAGTCGTCAATCTCATTAGTCGGGTCAGATATAAGGGCATCCGCAGTGCGGCTCAACTGTGGCTTTCTTAAGACAAACCAGAGAAATGCATGAGAATCCAACAAGATTCGCATTACATGTACTCCTTGAAATCTTCCAGGTGTTGATCGTCATCGGCGACAATTTCGATCATGCCAATGCAGTTACCTGCTTTTCGTGGCGAACGTTTCTTCGCTGGCTCACTGGTCAACTTTGCTACCTGTTTTTGGTTCTCTGTGATGATGATCTCATCGCCGGGGGCCAATCGATGGATTAGCTCCTTCAAATGGGCTTGAGCCTCGTCGAGTGTTACGCTTTCGGACATGTCCTACTCCGTGGTTGGGGTGAATCGAGAAATCGCAAACTACGCAATATTGACGACATTTGCAATTTATTAGCAGGGCAGCTGATGCGGGACCGGATGGTGAGACGACTTTGAACTTTAGCCATGAGGACTGCCAGGCGTGGGTGGCTGCGAGAATGAGCTCGCGCATT
>JAYVBW010000827.1:0-4721 GCA_043750255.1 Pirellula sp. | reverse complement strand
GGATACGGCATGGGTTCTAACGTCGACTGCACTAGTGCTTTTCATGACCATCCCTGGTTTGGCGCTGTTCTATGGCGGCTTGGTGCGGAGTCGTAATGTGCTTAGCGTGTTGATGCAGTGCTTAGCGTTGACTTCCGTACTCAGCTTGATATGGGTCGTTTGCGGATACAGTTTCGCTTTTGATTCGACAGGCATGGCGAAAGGGAGCATGAATCTTCATTCGTTTATTGGTGGATTCTCGCATGTCGGCTTGATTTCGATGACTCCTGATACCGTGAAAGGCACGATTCCTGAAATGCTGTTCGCGAGTTATCAAATGACGTTCGCCGTCATTACGCCCGCATTGATGATTGGCGCCTTTGCCGAACGTATGCGATTCTCAGCCATACTTTGGTTTTCATCCCTTTGGCTGCTCGTTGTGTATGTTCCCATTTGTCATATGACCTGGGCTGGCGAGGGAGGTTTGTTTGCAGACTGGGGAGTGATGGATTTTGCGGGTGGAATTGTGGTGCATATTACGGCCGGTTGCTCAGCACTGGTAGCATGCATTATGGTTGGCCCCCGATCCGGTTATCCAACTTCGCGGGTGCCGCCACACAACATGACGATGACTTTCACCGGGACCGCCATGCTGTGGGTAGGATGGTTTGGATTTAATGCTGGAAGCGCTCTTGCCGCCAACGGTACTGCTGCATCGGCTCTACTTGTCACGCATATTTCCGCGTGTGTTGGAACGGTAGTGTGGATGGGAATTGAATGGATCAAGCTAGGGAAACCGGGGGTACTAGGAGCAGCGACTGGTTCCATCGCAGGCTTAGCCGCAATTACTCCTGCGTCAGGTTATGTCGGACCGATCGGAGCCATTGCCATCGGTGCTGTCTCAGCATTTGCCTGTTTTTTCTTTTCCACAACAATTAAGAAGCGGTTTGGGTACGACGATTCGCTGGACGTCTTCGGGGTCCACGGCGTCGGTGGAATCGTGGGAACACTTTTAGTAGGAGTTTTCGCGGCGAGCTCGATAGGTGGTGTTAGGGTAAATCTGGATATCGGCCAGCAACTGAAAGTGCAGTTTTTCGCTGTTGTGATTACAGCCGTCTATTCCATTCTCGCCACCATCGTTCTGTTGAAGATAACACAATTCGCGGTTGGCTTGCGTGTGACTGGCAAAGCAGAGCAGCAAGGACTGGATTTAACTGAACACGAGGAAAGTGGCTATTCCCATTAAATGACTCCATTCAGATCCGTTCTCTACCACTGCCGTTCAAATGTTGCTGGGAGTTCTTGGACTACTATGGGCATGTGTCCTGGTAGATCTTGCGATCTTTCGTAGATCTGATAAACCATTCCAAACTTCGTTTTTGAGACTTTTACGTTTGGGAGAATTGAATGGACATGCATACTTTGACCCGTGAACTGCAACTGGGCAACGACAGCAAGATTGTCATGCTAGTCGCCGACGGGTTAGGTGGTTTGCCTATGACTCCAGGCGGAAAAACTGAACTGGAAACGGCAAAAATTCCCAACCTAAATGCATTGGCTCAAATGGGTGTTCAGGGAGCAAGCATCCCCGTCAAACCTGGAATTGCACCCGGAAGCGGACCGGGTCATTTGGGTTTGTTCGGCTATAATCCTCTGCAATATCAAATTGGTCGCGGTGCATTAGAAGCGACCGGAATCGGATTCGAACTAAAGGATGGCGACGTAGCAATTCGTTGCAATTTTTGCACGATCGACAAAAGCGGTAATATCTCAGACCGACGAGCAGGACGTATCAGCAGCGTCGAGAGTGCACCCCTCGCTATTTCGCTTCGCCAAGTGAAGATCCCGGGCATCGAAATTTTCGTTGAACCCGTCAAGGAACATCGCTTCGTCGTTGTCTTTCGAGGTGAAGGTCTTGGAGGCAACGTGGCTGACACGGATCCGCAAATGACTGGCGTTCCGCCGCTCGATCCACGCGCTAATGCAGAGGACAGCCACAGAACCGCGCAAGTCGCAAAGGACTTTCTAGCTCAAGCGAAAAGGATTCTGGCCCCTCATCCGAAAGCAAATTTCCACACCATGCGTGGCTTCGCGAATAAACCTGCGTTGCCGTCCTATCACGAAGTTTATGGACTCAAAGCCGCTGCCATAGCGGTGTACCCAATGTACAAGGGTCTTGCTAGACTCGTTGGAATGGACATTGTCGGATCCGCTCAAACGCTTGCTGAACAAATTGATACCCTGGAGCAAGTGTGGGCGAAGTACGATTTCTTCTTTATCCATTTCAAGTACACGGATAGCACAGGCGAGGATGGCAATTTTGCCGAAAAAGTAATACGCATCGAGGAA
This sequence comes from Pirellula sp., assembly GCA_043750255.1. Lineage (GTDB taxonomy): Bacteria > Planctomycetota > Planctomycetia > Pirellulales > Pirellulaceae > JBKCUI01. The sequence goes on along the minus strand of JAYVBW010000827.1, from coordinate 2,393 downwards.
CTAGACTCAATCATCCCTCGAATTACGAAGCTGAATCCGACAGTGACAATCGTAACTGGCGATCACAGTACACCAAGTTATTTAAAGGGACACTCGTGGCATCCCGTCCCCACGTTGCTTGTATCGGATTGCTGCCGACCGGATCCACACACAACATTTAACGAGACCACATGCATTACCGGTGGGCTTGGACATTTCGAAGCTCAGTATCTAATGACCCTCGCGATGGCCAATGCAGGTCGATTGGGGAAATTCGGGGCGTAGTGACAGGTTGCTAGTCTGTTGCGAAACTGCTGTTTCTCACAGGCTAGCCAGTGATACGGGAAAGTGGCGAGGTCCAATTGATTAGGGTCGACGTGGTCCTCGAGGTGTAGCGCCACCTGTTGTTCGTTCAATGGCCCTCTTGACTTGTTGCGGGTCCCATAAGTCGAGTCTGTCGCGCGAGTCAAGGTCCAGTTTGTCATAGCCATCGAGGAGTGATCTCGTCGCGGCTGGTGGAAAAAGCCAAATATTCAAGACGCGAACTTGGTCAGCTTTGTTAACACCCTCGATCAATTTCTTGCCGGTTTTCGAAAGATTGCTAGTTAGTTCTGCAATTAGCTCTTCTTGACCATCTATCTCGATTTCCCTTTGCGGATAGCGTCGATAAAGCAATAATCCCAGCAAATCTCTGGTGTCCATGGGTCGGTTGGTTTGCAGCTCTTGAATCAAGGCCGGTCGAAAGAACTTCACGTCCCACTGCGCTAACGCTGTCGCGTCCGAAGGCTGCATATGACTCCCGTAGTAAGCTGCCGCCTTGAGAAATAGCTGCTCCCTCAAGAACTTGTATCTTTGCTCTGATTTCATCGCCTCCATATCCAGCCGTCTCGAGCTCCCAATGCCGTCCAGCACTAGGCCTAGTAAATGAACAGTTTCCTGGATCTTTTCGTGCTCCGGTAGACGTTCGATTTGAGTTTCCATGGCAGCCAATCGTGTGAGAGTTTCGCGATCCAGTTTCGTCATTCTCTCGCGACCACTCTCCAATCTTGATACTTGCGTAGAAGTTAAACTCTGAACCCAAGCTTTGCGCTGCCACACAGAATCTGGCGGTGGTGGTACCAACCTATCGCCGAGATCTTCTCGCAAAACGTCGAGAAGTTCCGTCTCCTGGCTCAATCTGACTGCTATGTTCACTTCATGCACATCCTCCAATCCACGAACGCCAGCAATCAAACCTAATTCCCTAAGCTCTAGCCCTGCCTTGACAAAGCTCATAGCGAATGCGGTCATAGCTCCTAGCACTGTAAATAAACCCATCAACACCATGATTCGGGGCCACGCCCACCAATCTCTAGCCTTCGCCGTATCGACGGCCTCGCTTCCTTCCGCGAACGGAGCGGTCGTCGACAGGTCCTTGATCACAAGTTCCATCGTGGTCTTCGTAAAGCGTTGGTTGTGCGGGGTCTCCGGTATTTCGTCGAGCAAATCATATGCATGACGCAACTCAGCCAATCGCAATCGCAGCCTTTCGTTATCAACAAGGCTTCGTTCCAATGCAGTCGATTCGAGCGGAGGCAACTCACCGTCAAGATAGGCGGTCAATTGCTCGTCGACGGATTCCATGTCTGCGAGATTCATTCCTCTGTTTTCTCCTGGACGGAGTTAGATTGGCTAAAAAGCGGACTGTTCGCTCCATCATTTACCTTGATCGCAAGAGATCCCGGAGTCGTCCCGCTGGCAATATACGGTTCTAAAAGGTTTTTCAGGTTCACTCTGGCTCTACTCAATAGGGACTTGATCGCCTTAACGCTAAGCCCCATGGTTTCGGAAATTTCTTGGTAACTCATCCCTTCGAATTTGCTCAACATCAATGCGATTCGCTGACGTTCCCCTAAAGCTTGCAAAGCCTGTAAAACAACGGCGGAACGTTCTACGTGGTCGATACGTCGCGACGGTTGAAATCCACTCGGTGCGATTGCAATATTTTCAATAATCAACTCGGATGATGAACTGTTTTCGCTGTGGGAAAGCTGATATTCGCGGCGATGGGAGGAATCTCGTACGTAGTTGGACGCGATATTGTTTGCGATACGGTAGAGCCAAGTCGTGAATTTGGCTGTGGGTAAATAGGTTTTTCGAGCCTTATAAACCCTCAAGAATACATCTTGGGCTAGGTCTTCGGACTGCTGAACATTGCTAACCCAACCTTGCATAAAGCGCTGTACTTTGCCCTGGTGTCTGTCTATCAGCATTTCAAAAGCGACTGCGTCATCGTCTCGAACGCGCAGCATCAAGCCGACGTCCGGGTCGGCGGCTGCATTTTCGAACGGATTTGGCGAATTGGACAAAGTATTCTGCAAAGCAAAAGTTAGGTAGCTGCTCAATAATAACCCTGGATGCCCCCAAAGGTTTTG
>JAYVBW010000826.1:0-2006 GCA_043750255.1 Pirellula sp. | reverse complement strand
AAACGCCTAAAACCAGAATGGAAAAAACGGCAATCGCCAGCGGGTTCGCTTCGTAGATCATTGGGAAAGTTGCAGTGTGTTAGTCGAGGGAATCAAATTAATAGGTTGGGAGCTTCAGGTTGGGAGCTCCAATAGTCCGCACATCTTACCGTCGAACTTGGCTCACGTGTTCAAGCTGAACTACGAGTCCTGGATCAAACCTCTTCAATAACGGGGTTGGTGAGCGCACCGATCCTGCCGATTTCGATGGTGACACTGTCACCCGGCTTAAGGAAAACAGGCGGTTTGCGTGCGGCGCCGACACCATGTGGTGTACCCGTGAGGATGATAGTGCCTGGCATCAAACGTGTACTGCCACTCAGAAACTCGATCAGCGTCGGCACGTCGAAAATCATGTCATTGGTGTTCCCGTCCTGCATCGTCTGACCGTTTAGCACCGTCTTGATGGTTAGCTCGTTAGGATTGGGAATTTCATCCCGAGTGACAATCCAGGGTCCTAGCGGACAAAAAGTAGCAAACATCTTTCCTCGACACCATTGACTACCCCCTTTTGTAATTTGCCAGTCGCGGGCACTTACATCGTTTGCACAGGTGTAGCCCAGCACGTAGTCCAGCGCTTGAGCCTTGGAGACGTTGTAACACTCGCGTCCGATCACGACAGCCAGTTCGCATTCGTAGTCTACTTCATCGCTTCGCAATCGTCTCGGCAGGATAATCGGATCGCCTGGGTTCTGCAGAGTTCCCAGGTTCTTCATGAATACCACCGGGTACTCTGGAATGGGCTTGTTTCCCTCGGCAGCATGCTTCCGATAGTTGAGTCCAATACAGATGATGTCGCATGGTTCGATAGGAGCAAGCAGTTTCATCGGTGTGACTACCTCGCCAGAATCCCCGCACTCGCCGAGAATGTCACCATCGACGCGAGTGATCCTTCCATCGTCGTGTCTTCGACCGAAGCTTGATTTCCCAGAAGATTCTTGATAGCGAACAAGTTTCATGATGGCTTACCTTTTATAGATAGGTGAAGTGTTAAATACGCCAGGACACCGATTGCATCGCCCAACACGTCTCGCCGATGATGCGTCAACAAGAGTTACTCGTACTTTATCACCCACGTTGCAACTCAAGCGAAACGGAGTCTTCAGCGAAGTGGACTACCTGAGAATTGATGCACCTATTAATCTGAACCGTTTTTCTTTCGGCCAATGGTAGTATTCATGAGAATCGCGACTTGGAACGCACACGTTCGTCTAAAGGACAACAACGGCGATGCTAGTCCGATTCCGATTCACTTAGCAACCGACGAAAAGTACTCCGAGCATGATCGTAGGCAGATAGGGCATCCGCCAATTCGTCCGCCTTATAAGTACGTTCCTTCGATTTCCAGCATTGTTCGACGCCGTCGATGCACCACTGAGCACTGCGTCGGCTGGCGCGGATAGGTTGATCTTTTACTATTACAAAAACTGGATTGGTATGCGATGAGAAGGCGATTCGAAGTGCGATCCAACTGCTACGGTCGATCTTGACGTCGTCGAACACGACTTCATTGACCGTGCCGTCCGCAGTGATCTCCTGAGAGGCCACTGGATAGGCGTTCACGATCAACTCGATTTTCACATTACGTGATTTCGGAATGCGGGAGTGTTCAAGATTCCACGAGCGAAGCCCGCGACGATCTGGGGCAATAACGGGAGTTTCCGGTAGGAACGCAGCTACTTTAGCGCTAGCCGTTACCGTTCCAGAAGTTGAAAGACGAATCTCGCTGCCTTTTTCGCCCACGGCGACGTCGTTGACTTGGAAATCCATGAGGTGACTGCGACCTTCGGACACATAGTTGCGCCCTTGTCGAATGCCCTCGCACCAAGCATCGTAGTCGAGCTTGCCGTCGAGTTTGACGTAAGACCGGCCTAGTCCCACGCGTTCGCCGGTGATACAGGGAAAATCCGTCTCTCCACTTGCTCGAACACGATAGCCAACATTGAGCGAATGATACCACATGTTCA
>JAYVBW010000825.1:0-6268 GCA_043750255.1 Pirellula sp. | reverse complement strand
ATGGTTGCGTACACAATCGAGCTCGACGAACGCGAAGAAACGCACTCGTGGATCGCAAATTCGCGCTGGGCGCAAGTTGCTATTAGAGTCGCTCGAGCGTCGAGAAGTTTTCGATGCCGGCTGGGCAACCTTGCTGCCATCCACATACATTGGCTCCATGAACGGTGACAGTGCAGGAAACCACTACGTTTCTGGCAATTTCACTACTGCCGCGACTTTCGGTAACTTCACACTACCTGCGAATGCCAGCGGTACTTCAGATATTTACTTGGCAAAACAAAATCCAAATGGGCAATTCCTCTGGGCTGTCAGAGTCGGCAATCCATCGAGCAACGACTATTCCGGAGCGTCTGCAATAGACCTGAGTGGAAACGTCTTTCTAACAGGTGATTTCACAGGCACGGCCCAATTCGGTTCAATCTCGTTAACGAGCGCCGGCGACAAAGACGGGTTCTTGGCCAAGTTCAACGGGTCCACTGGCGAAATCCTGTGGGCACGCCAAATAGGCGGAAGCGGAAAGGACCACATTTCCACTCCAGCTGTTGATCCGAGCGGCAACGTCGTAGTTACTGGCGGACTGGGAATAGTTGCGCCCAACAACTTAATGGAGGCTCCTGAACTGTTTGTTACCAAGATGAGCACCGATGGCGAATTGATCTGGACGAGGACTGTCTCTGGAGAGATGGCAGCTAGTATGAGCGTGGGCGCGATCGATTCACAGGGCTCTATTTATACCGGAGGACGGTTTCAGGGGACTGCCAATTTCACCACCGGTTCGATCAGCAGTAGCGCTTACCTTCCAAACCCAAATGGAATGCTCGCTTCGGATGGGCTTATCTCCAAACTTGATCAAAATGGAAACTGGCTTTGGGCGCGTTCGCTCGCAGGCGATACATTCACTTCCGCAGGGTTCATGACTATAGGCCCGAATGAGCAGCTAAACGTATCCGGCCAATTTCAAGGCACTGTCCAATTCGATGGCATCGCGCTTTCGAGTGCAGGCAATTCTGATGCATATGTTACACAAGTTAACGCAAACACGGGGGCTGTGAACTGGGCAATACGCATGGGCGGTTCTGGTGCAGACGGCGGGGGCGTCGGTGTTGGTTATCCACAGGGAAATTTAACTGTTTATGGTAGTTTCCGAGGAACCGCAGATTTTGGCCAGCACACGCTGGTTGCCGAGGGAACCTATTCAAATGCATTTCTGGTAAAGCTCAGTAATTCAGGTGAGGTCCTAGAAGCTCACCGCGTTGTGACTGGAGCTTCGCAGATTAGTAGTAACGGGCTCCACTATGATGCAGCTGGTAATGGGTACATCGCGGGTTCGTCCTTTGGTAGTAGTGCTCAGACTCCTCAGCAACCACTTGTAGGCGCGGGTGGTTTCATCATTAAGCTCCCGCCAGCCGCGCCGACGAAATTTTACGTCGTCGACGACTCGACCCGCGATCGCACGTACCAATATGCAAACACCGGCGAGTTGACCATCGATCACTTTTCGATGAATACAGGCAATACGGCACCACGCGGAGCGGCTAGCAATGCAGCAGGTACGACTGTTTGGGTCGCAGACAAAAATCGAAACGTATACGTCTACAACAATAGTGGGACTTCCCAAGGCTCGTGGACAGCAAGCTCCCTTTCTTCGACCGCTCAGGTCGAAGGCGTCGCAACCAATGGGGCCGATGTTTGGATCGTCGACAATTCCGCGGACAAAGTATTTCGACACACGGGTGCTGCAAGTCGCGTCTCTGGGAGCCAGTCGGCCGCAAGCAGCTTTAAGCTTAACAGTGCGAACTCGAACCCCAAGGGGATTGTTACCGACGGCGTCAGTATTTGGGTGGTCAACGACAGCACCACCGACAAAATCTTTAAGTACACAGTCGGCGGCAGCTATCTGGGTAGCTGGACTATCGACTCGGCTAATAAGTCTCCAACCGGTCTAACAATTGATCCGACCAACGGTAGTCAAGATATTTGGGTCGTCGACAATGGCACGGACAAGATCTATCAATATGCAAACAGCCGCAGCCGTACTTCAGGCAGCCAAGGTACATTGGCAACCTACGCTCTGGCCGTCGGCAACACGAACCCACAAGGCATCGCCGATCCACCGCCACCAAGTACGACACTAACTACTTCGCATGCAATTTCACAGGACAAAGACGTTGCAATGACGACCGCAGTTGTTGGAGTGAGCGTCGGATCGGTTCTCATGCCATCGATCGGAGCACCTTCTTCCAATGTTATTTCTGAGAGGTCGCATCGACGTGAGTCGACGGTTCGGAATACGGACGACATCATGAGTAACCTGGGACGCACGTCCCCAATGCCTCAAGCTACTGGGAGTATTATTCGGAAAGCGCCCGTCGCATCCCAACCAGTCGATCCTAGCGAAAGCGATGCATTCGAAATAGAGGATGACGAAATAAGCGATTTGATTGGTTTAGTGGCAAATAACCTTTGGAGCTAAATAGCGACCGACGCGGCCTGTTAGGCGATCGGCGGATTCTACTGTACCCAACGTAGATTGGGACAGTAGTCGCGGATCGGATCAATTCGGACGTGCCAATGATCATCTTCAATTGGAAAACTAATTGACGATTTTGAGCCGCGTATGCGGCGGCAGCGAATAGCCGCCGGTGGTAACTGGCGGTGGAGAATCGCGGTGTTTGGGCAGAGCCGCGAATGGGGCGACACAACGCCCATGAACGATGGACTGTACCCTGTGCCGCCGCCTATGCGGCTCTCTGCAGATCCGGTGTGTATGATCTGCGGGTTGTCACCCGCAGCTATTTTGCTGTCGCAGCTATCGCTGCTGAAAACACACGAGACATTATTCCCATCCGTCGGTAGATTTCAGCCTGCCACTCGCCTTAGGGTGTTACTGACACGCAGTTGATGCAATGGGCATCGGCTGCGTGGCGGACGCGTTCCGTGGCGATGGCCTGTCTAGTATTAATGACTGACTCAATCGGACTAGCTGCGCATTCAAAGTGACGGCACCGAAGTTTCATTAAACTTTAAAAGGTATTTTCTGGACGACGTTTTCGCGATAAAAACTTTTGAAACGTTACTGTTCGCTTTCTATTCAACGGTAATTTTCCCTTCTACCAGTCGTTGGCACATGCAATGCGGTTAGTAGTTACCGTGGGAATGGAAAAGCCCCTCTGTCTCGCATTCATCGGATTGAAACTTACGCAACCTGCTGGCGACTAGCAAGAACCTCCTGGGAGTTTACTATGTTTCGCAACGCTTTTCTAACCACACTTGTTGTTGCTTCGATGGCATTTTTCGGTACCTCCAATGCGAGTGCGCAAAATCACCATTCAAAGCATGGTAATCATGGCAACTCGCATAAGAATTTCCACCAAGACCTCCGCCATAATCAATTCCATCGTCAGCAATCCCACGCGGACCAACATCAGTTCCCGCAATCGAACAACCAGCATTTTCGACTGCATCAAGATCTGGACCATGATCGATTCCACGATAACCAGAGCCATCGATCGTACCACAGTTACCGCCCGTCGTATAATACTTACCCCCAATACTCATCGGGGTTCGGAACGGGTTTTTCTCCCTACGGGTTTTCACTTCGTATCGGCCGCTAATGTTCTCGATTAGTAAATAACTGGTTCAACCTGCGTAGCGACAAATTTGTCTTTCTACGCAACGAGTTTTTTAATTGCGATGATTGTCAAGCTGTCGGATACTTCCAGGGGCCACGGTATTCGCGGCGTAGGAGTTTGTTTGCGTCTTCGTCGCCGATGACCTTTTCGTTTGCACCGTCCCACTGAATGCTACGTCCTAGTTTGTACGAGAGCATTCCGAGCAAACTCATGTTGGTTGCAAGATGGCCGACCTCAATATCGCAAGTCGGTCGTTTGCCGGACTCGATTGCTTCGATGAAGTCAGTCCAGAGTAGTTGGATGCTATGTCCGTCTGGCTCTTGATGTTGTGCGTCCTGGTGGACGATTGGCTGCTTGGAGTCGGTCGGATAGAATGTCCATCCGTCTCGCCATCCCATATGGAAAGTTCCCTTCGTACCGTAAAAGTAGCAGCCAACGGAGTGTTTTTCTGCTCCATTCCCTGCAAATTTGCGATGCTCCCAAGTAGCGGTAAACGATTCAAATTCGAAGACCGCGATTTGAGCATCCGGCGCATCGCTGGTCTGCTCCTTTTCATTGAGCACTGCAACGCCTGCAATCGGACGGCCCCCCCATGAAAAGATTTTCTTTGGGTACTTTTCTTCGGACCACCAAAGAACTTGATCAAGCCAGTGAACGCCCCAATCGCCGAGCGTACCATTTGCAAAATCGAGGTAATTACGAAAACCGCCGGGATGGATCTTGCGGCAATAAGGACGCAACGGGGCTGGCCCGCAATACATGTCCCAATTCAAATTTTCTGGAGGGGCGCTGTTCTGAGTCGGCTTCTCTTTTCCACCGGAACTATGAACAAACATCCTTACCATCCCAATGTCCCCTACGTTTCCCTCTTTCAGGAATTTCATTCCCGAGACATAGTGCGGACCAATGCGGCGATGCAATCCGACTTGAACGGTGCGGTTGGCCGCCCGCGCGGCATTGAGCATCGCTCGGCTTTCTTGGATCGTGTGCCCTGTTGGCTTTTCAACAAAAACGTGTGCGCCTGCACCAATCGCGGAGATCGCATTCAGTGCGTGCCAATGATCTGGGGTCGCGACGATAGCGATATCAATTTTCTCCTTGTCTATCAGCTCGCGAACATCCTGATATGTTTTCGGTGTATCACCTGAGAGAGATTTGACTTTCTCGGCTGCCAATTCGAGGACATCCGAGTCGACATCGGCCAATGCAACGACTTGGCAATTGCCGGCTGCCATGGCCTCCTTGAGAATATTCATTCCCCACCAGCCACTGCCAATTAGGGCCGTTCGATACTTTTTAGCTTTTCCGGCAGCATGAATACTCGGTGCGCTACCAAAAACCAAACCCGTAGCTAGAGTCGATTGAATGAAGTTTCGTCGATGGAGGGTCATGAATCTGTTCTTATTTAAAGGTTTACGTTGACGCATACGAGCTCGCCAGATGCATTGCGACAATAGATCATACCATTGCAAAGCACGGGCACAGTCCAACATTTGCCGTCTAAGATCTTTGCTTTTGCGGTAGGAGCGAACAAGGTGTTGGACACGGGGGCAACGGACATCTCGCCGGCTTCGCTAAGGATTATGAGATGGTTGTCCGCAACTATCAAGGAACCAGCACCCAGTCCAGGATAGCTCCATCGAACTTCGCCACTGGAAAACTCTAAGCATTTTAGTTGAACTTCACTTCCCTCGTCACCGTCGAAGCCATAAATATGGCCATCCACCAAAACGCTGGAGTTGAGTTGGTTTTGCATTTCGATGTTGTTCCAGAGTACGTTAGCGGCGGTATCCGTGAATGCAAGCACGGCAGCACCGCGGCCGTAGCCCGATGAAATAAACACTTGGTCTTGGTGCACGATTGGATCGGCTGCATTGCATCCATTGGTTGTCAGCCATCGATGTTTCCACACAACTTTTCCGGACTCCAAATCGACGCATTGATAGAATTTTCCGGAAGCGATCAGGGCAAACCATCGATTCCCAATTTTCAATCTGTGTGGGGTCATGTAGCCAGCCTCGCCATCGCCTGACTTCCAAACTACGTTTCCGCTATTCTTATCGAGCGCTAATCCCGATTCTCCCACGTTTAAAATCAATTGATCGTTATGGATCATGGGTGAGGAGGCAAACCCCCAGCCAGGAATTCGGACATCTGCTTCCTGCTGTACATTTTTGGACCAATGGATTTGGCCGGTTCGAGCATCGAGGCAGTACAGGTCACCCTGCCGGCTGAGCGAATAAACGCGATCTTTTTCCACGGTAGGTGTTGAGGTTGGGCCGCCTTCGAAAAAACGATTGTCGAGAGGGCATTCGTACGTATGCTTCCAAATGACTGTGCCAGTTCCAGCATCCAAACAATAGACGGTATCGTGTTCATCCGAATTGCCCATCGTGTAGAGCCGACCATCGGCAACCGTCACCGATGAAAATCCTACTCCAACAGTTGCCTTCCAAAGGATGGCAGGTCCGTCGGCTGACCAAGTGTGTTGCCATTGTTTTTCGGTGGATATGCCATTTCGAGCTGGTCCCCTCCAATTTGGCCAGTCCTCTCCCATCGCGGTTGAAGGCGACTGCACCCTTAGCAGGATCAACAGGATTATCCATTTTACATGAACTGCCAAAGCACAACTCCTC
>JAYVBW010000824.1:0-2759 GCA_043750255.1 Pirellula sp. | reverse complement strand
GGCAACGGAATTCTTCGTGAGCAATTCGAATCGGAAATCGCGAAACGTGGAATGCAAGATCGATTTGTATTCACTGGCCTCGTTCCGCCCTCTCGGATCCCAAGTTTGGTTGGTGCCATGGATGTGTTGGTTCATACTTCGTTGCGTGAAGGGCTGGCTCGAGCATTGCCACAAGCATTGATTTCCGGCAAGCCAGTTATAAGCTACGATATTGATGGCGCGAGAGAAGTTGTACTTAACGGAACAACTGGCTTTTTAATTCCACCTCGAGAAATCGATTCCCTTGCAAATGCAATGAACACGCTGGCCAAGTCGACTCAAATGCGAAACGAAATGGGACGAAAGGGCCGAGAGTTGTTCACCGAGCAATTCCGTCATGAAACCATGACTCGGAAAATAAGGGAATTGTATCTTCGAGTTTCCAGTAAGCAATTTTCCTAGCCTGAGCCTTTACGAGGGGCTTTTCGCGTGACACGGATGCTTCTTTGTCGTAAAATACGCTCCTGCTTTCCATGTTTTCGTTTAAGAAGACTCCTCCCACCTGCTTGTGAGCCCAATAAAGCCATGAAGATGTTCGTTATTTTTTTCAGCGTTATTCTAGGTTCCTTTCTCCAGGCGCAGGAACGTAGCCTCTTCAATGGCAAGGACCTTTCCGGTTGGGACGGAAATCCCGAGCTTTGGAGCGTACAGAACGGAGCGATCACTGGCAGCACTAAGGCCGACAAACCGCTTCCGTACAATCAGTTTTTGATTTGGCGCGGTGGTAAAGTCAAGAATTTCGAACTGCGAGTTACGCTCCGACAAACAGGTAATAACTCCGGTATCCAATATCGTAGTCGAGAACTGACCGAGGTAGGTAAATGGTCCATCGGTGGCTATCAATGTGACGTTCATCCAACACCTGCCAACAACGCGATGCTCTACGACGAACGGGGACGCGGCATCGTTGCCCAGAACGGCCAAGAAGTCATTGTGGATGCAACCGGGGCGAAGTGGTTGGTAAAGGAATTTTTACCAATCGAAGTGGTGGTCCCCGATTGGAATGAATACAAAATCATCGCACGCGGCAACCACTTGATTCACCAAATCAATGGCAAAACAACCGCAGACATTATCGACCACCAAGAATCGGAGCGAGAGCTAGAGGGTTTGCTCGCGTTTCAAGTGCATCAAGGCCCGGCGATGAAGGTAGAGATAAAGGATATCTTTCTAAAAGAACTACCTGACGGAGATGTTTTAACTCCCGACCAAAAACCTGTTCCGAAAGACGCCAAAGCTATCGGGGCACCAGCGAAGAACGCAAAACCTGCACCGAAAAAAGCAGCGGAACAAAAAGCAGCCGAACAAAAGGCAATTGCGAGCACGACAAAGGACGATGCTTCTGCGAAAACAGAAGCCTCTAAACAAAGTGCCCCTAGATCACGGCCTGCCAAGCAAACGGGTGTTGGTCCTGTCGTTAATGAAAACAAGGCGACTCCGATCGATCGAATCAAAGTACCCAAGGACTTCCGAGTTGAGTTGCTCTATTCGGTACCGGGAGACGAGGAGGGATCTTGGGTGAACCTATGCTTGGATGACAAAGGCCGGATCCTGGCAAGTGATCAATACGGTGGTCTTTTTCGATTCGCTGCTCCCCCACCGGGCCAAGCGTTGGATCCAAAAAAGGTTGAAAAACTGGCTGTTGAGATTCGCGCCGTGAATGGAATGGTTTGGGCATTCGGTGCACTCTATGTCGGAGTGAATGACTATGAAAAGAAGATTCCTTCAGGACTTTATCGCATTACCGACACCAATGGCGACGATCAATTGGACAAGGTAGAAATGTTACGAGCCATCGAAGCAAGCGGCGATCATGGAGTACACGCCGTGGTACCAACACCCGACGGGAAATCTCTCTATCTCATTTGCGGAAACGGAGCTAAAAAAACAAAGACCGAACCATCTTCTCAGGTTCCATCGATTTGGGGCGAAGACCATTTATTGCCCCGTATGCCTGACGGAAAGGGATTCATGCGAGATGTCGTTGGCCCCGGCGGAATCATCTATAAAGTTTCACCGGATGGTGAGAAGTTTGAGGTTTTCTCAAATGGCTATCGCAATATCTTCGATGCATCGGTCAACGACGAAGGCGAACTGTTCACTTACGATGCAGACATGGAATACGATTTTAACACTTCGTGGTATCGCCCGACACGTGTCAATCACGTCGTGAGTGGTTCCGAATACGGATGGCGAAACGGAGCCGGAAAACGTCCTGAGTTTTATGCCGACAATTTACCAGCAACTATCAATATCGGGCCAGGTTCGCCAACCGGAACCACGTTCGGCTACGGCGCTAAATTCCCAGCTAAATACCAGAAAGCGCTCTTCATCCTCGACTGGAGCTGGGGAAAAATGTGGGCGGTTCATCTTTCGCCCAACGGCTCTACTTACACGGCGACCAAAGAAGAATTTGTTTCCGGATCCCCACTCCCAATGACGGATGCGATTATCAATCCGGCTGACGGTGCAATGTACTTTGCGATCGGTGGTCGTAGAGTTCAATCCGGACTCTATAGAATTTCCTACACGGGTAATGAACCGACAGCTTCGGTTTCATCCGGATATCAAGCAAATTCATCTCCTGCCGTTAGCTCCGAAATAGCCTCCGCTCGCGCGATTCGAAAACAGCTCGAATTTTTTCATGGAAAACAGAGCCCGAAGGCTATCGAAGTTGCATGGCCGCACTTGGCCAGCAAGGATCGATTTATCCGATGGGC
>JAYVBW010000823.1:0-3364 GCA_043750255.1 Pirellula sp. | reverse complement strand
GTGGCGGAAGGAACGCGGACGGTCTTGCTCAGTACTCATATGCTGGATGATGTAGAACGGGTCGCCGATCGAATCTTGCTGATGGTCGATGGCCGAATTTTAGTCGATGCCTCGATGGAGTCCTTTCGCTCTCGCACTTGCGTTTGGACGGTCGAACTCGACCAAACAACCATCGCTCCAAACACAATCCCTGGCTTGGTACACGCTTACTCAATCGGCAATCGATGGCAAATTACCGTGGTCGATTCCGATCAAGAAACCGAGTCCGCACTGTCGAGACTTGGTGGCGGCAATTTGCAACGACATGAAGGAAGTTTCGATGAAAGCGTAATCGCTTATTTGTCTCGAACCCGTCACAACGGATCATTTCTCAACACGCAAAACGCAGGAGTTTCATAATGTCAGCGTTACTTTGGAAAGAGTTTCGTGAAACCGTCCGTTGGTTTCCGTTGTGCCTGTTATTGATGATTGCCATGATCTGGAGCACAATCCCAGGTCAAAATGGAATTTATCTAATTAACAGGCTATCTCGTAATTTGGCTAGTAGTGTCGGCATCGGCGCCATTGTCACTAGTATCGCTTTTGCGATCGCACAGTTTGCACTTGACCAACGCGATTCAGCACGTGGGTACTTGTTGCATCGTCGATTGTCGGGAAAACAGATTTTTCACGCCAAGCTCGTCGTCGGTGCGGGGCTTTATGCCGCTGCTGTTTTCGTTCCCCTGATTGTCGCGGCTATCTATTTGGAATGGATTGGGCCGGAGCGGCTTCCGACCTCATGGCTCCAAACCGTACCTGCCTTTGCGGTGGGCTTCTACTGTTTTTCATTTTACTTCGGAACTAGCATGGTTCTTTGCCGACCTGCCCGATGGTTAGGGACTCGATTGGTTCCGATCGCCGCGCCTGCTTTGATTGCGATCTCATTCGCCGGAGTCTATGCACCGAACGTACTGATTGGTGCGACGATGTTACTATTCGGCTTGGTCGGTTATCTCGTATTGGCATGTGCAGCAAGAAATGCTTACGTGGATGGCGAAAGGGCAATATCGCCGACGGCCAATTGCAAGCCCACTCCTTCTAGCAAGGCAATTTTACTTGTTTCAGGGATAGTTATAGCAATGACAGCGATTCTATTTCCAGCAAGCTATTTTGCACCCTCCGAATATGACTGGACTCGTCCCGGGTTTGATTCGGACGGCGAACCCTGGCTTGTAAAAGCTCACTACCTTACGGGCATGAACGGTAGGCCCACGACAAGAAGCAAAATGGTTGAAGATAAAACCAAACAAACAGTCGACGATGTTCCCGCAGACTGGAAGCTAAATAATGTGCAATTTGATTTCATCAAGATTACGGAACCAATTGAAATCGCATGGGATATGGCCCAACTACCTCAGATAAGAAACAGTGCAATGTATTTTGACCGCGCGGGCCATATTCTGTCCTACGAATTCAGCAAAGATCGAAGAGGGATTTCGCGATCGACTGTCATTGTCAAGGACACAAATGATGTCCAGTCCAAGCAACGCAATACGCTATTTGCCAACTTGCGAAGTGTGCAAGTCTTCGAGGCCAAACTTGGTGTGGCGATTATCGTAGACTCGCACGGTGTATACGCCATCAACACCAAAGACAACAATTGTTACCCGTTGTTAGTTCGATCCATAGACGGTTTAGCGAATGAAAACCACGAAGGGAAAAGAATTGCCCTAGCGTACCAAGACAGTGTTTCGGTATACCGATTGGAAAAGTCCGACGAAACTCCTGCAGGAGTCAAGCTCATCTTGGACTCGTCGTTGGAGGTAGAGATACCGAGAAGTAGTTTGCGAGGGACTGAAGAACTCTCGCACCGCGCTTCGGACGACTGGACTTGGATAGCACAAACATCCGCAAAGGAATATCAAGTCACTCTCAAAAGGCCAGCCAGCGAAAAGGCAGTTTCCTTTGCCTATGAAGTCCCTTCAGAGCTTATTCCGGAAAAGCGAAAGGAGTGGTTGGTCGGACTAGCGGTGCCATTGATCTATTCTGTGTTCGCCGTTACCGCGATCACTTTGACCAAAATGCTTGCACCTGGATCGTCGCAAGGGCAGTGGGATCTAATGCTAGAAAGCTTGTCGTCTGCTGCTATAGTTATGCTCATAATGGCTTTTGTGGTAGCGTTTGCGACGTACGCCGCAACTCGCGTTCGAGGTCTTACTCGGCGCGAACGAATCGCATGGAGTTTAATTGGCTTTAGTTGCGGGATTGGAACAGCCATTGCCGTTCTTGCCATCTACCCGAAAGTCTATTTGGATCGGTGCGCGCGATGTGATCGCAAACGGCATGTCGAACGGCAACTCTGTGAACATTGCGGAGCTGAATGGGAGGCACCCATTTCAGAAGGTGTCGAGATCATCGATCGAATTGATAATACAGATGATATGCATTCCGACCAAGTGACGAACGTTGGCGCTTAGGCGAGGGGCAGATAAAACTTTACCTGCCGCGAGAGGCTCTGTGAGGACACAACCTTGCTAGGGATAGCCGAGCCGATGGGGATTCATCGAGAACGTTTTGAGCACAACTCAAGACGCTCATTTTGTTATCCATAGCTGGTCTGTCTTGATCAGTAGGTTTAGGATCGTTATCAGGTTTCTCAACCATGCCACGATCGCTACCTTCGATTCCTTTCCCTTGGACTTCAGGTGTTGATAGAACGCCTTGATCGTCGCATTGTGTCGAATCGCAACGAGCGTTGCCATGTACAGAACGCGTCCCACGTGGCCTCTGCCTCCACCGATGAATCGCTTACCCGATTTTTTGCCCGAGTCGCGATTGATTGGAGCGACGCCAACCAGTTTCGCAACTTCGCCTCGGTTCAGTTCTCCTAGTAGCCACCTGTCGCTTCCATTGCAACAAACACGTTTTTCTTCTTCAACACCATGCAAAGGCGGTTGATATCGACCTCCGTATTTTGGATTTTTATGTTCTCACCGGTATCCGGACGATAAACATCCAAAGTATCCTTCGAGACATCGACGCCCACAAACACAACTTCTTTTTCTTTAGTATTCATAAAATCCCAGCCTAGTAAATTCGAGCTTGCATTACGCAGCTCATGCGACGGTTCGGGTTTAAAATGAACATTTTGCGATCACGCTGATTCACGGTCTTAAACACCAGGGATAAATCGATCTACAAAATGTTTGGAAGCATCAAATTCCAGTTTTGATCCTAAGCCATTTGCTTAGAATCCGATACCGAAGCTAGATACTAGGGATAATAGATTTGACAAATCAGGGATAACTCCCCAAACTTCAGAGATAACATTCCCAAACCGGGATAAAAACAAGTTCGAGTGAACAGCAAATAAATTCAGCGTAAA
>JAYVBW010000822.1:0-6890 GCA_043750255.1 Pirellula sp. | reverse complement strand
TCGTCTCGGTGGTAACCAGTAATCGATCGCTTCATGGATTGCTACGGGAGCGTGTGCCCCATTTTATCTCGCTTGGTCGCAAGGTAGCCTGCGTTGTATTCGTTGACTTTCGAAATAATCGGCACTTGGTCGGTAACGGTCAGGTCAAAGCCTCGCAGGTTGAACGCCGCTGTTTTCTTTGGGTTGTTGGTTAACAGGCGAATGCGGCGAAGGCCCAAGTCTTTCAAAATTTGGATCCCGACCCCATAGTCGCGCATGTCCGCTTTAAATCCCAGTGCATGGTTCGCTTCGACAGTATCGAGTCCTTGCTCCTGAAGCGCATAAGCCCGAATCTTTTGCGCGAGTCCAATGCCTCTTCCTTCTTGAGGCAGATAGACCAATACGCCTCGTCCCTCGCTTGCGATCACCTCCAACGCTTGATGCAATTGATCTCCACAGTCACAACGCAGCGACGAAATCAAATCGCCAGTGAAGCAACTGCTGTGCATTCGAACCAACGGCGCCGGATCGGATTCATTGTGAATATTGCCCATCACCAAAGCCATCGGTTCCTGGGTTTCGAATTGGACTCCGTAGATCATAATGTCGAAGTCACCGTACTTGGTTGGCAACTTGGCTTGAGCGGCTCGTGTCACGAGTTTTTCATTGATGCGGCGGTGCGAAATGATCTGTTCGACAGTGATGATTTCCAAACGGTGTCTGTTCGCCATTTCGAGCAACTCGTCCCGCGTTGCTCGATCCCCTTGGCTGTTCAAAATTTCACAAAGTACACCTGCAGGAGTCAATCCAGCCATCCGAGCCAGGTCGACGGCAGCTTCGGTATGACCCGCACGACG
Organism: Pirellula sp.; assembly: GCA_043750255.1. Taxonomy (GTDB): domain Bacteria; phylum Planctomycetota; class Planctomycetia; order Pirellulales; family Pirellulaceae; genus JBKCUI01. The sequence goes on along the minus strand of JAYVBW010000822.1, from coordinate 6,054 downwards.
CAACACGCCACCCTCCATGGCAACGAGGGGATAAACATGGCCCGGTTTCACAAAATCCGTAGGCTTGCTTGAATCGATTGCTAGCCGTCGAATGGTCTCCGCTCGTTCGCCAGCGGTGATTCCAGTTTTGCAACCAGCGTGATCGACTGGCGTCATGAACGCTGTGGAGAGGGGCGAAGTGTTTTGTTCAACGAGCGGTCGCAGCTCAAGTCGATTACAAACCGATGGCAATACCGGAGCGCATAATTGACCGTGGCCTTGGAGCATGAAATTGATTGTTTCGGTCGTAACACCTTGAGCGGCACACACGAAGTCCCCTTCGTTTTCGCGATCTTCGTCATCGAGTACGATCACTACATGACCGCGAGCGATTGCAGCGACTGCGTCTGGAATGGAACTGAATGCATGTGGCATAATGATCCTTAGAGAGAGGGCACGCGACATCTGGGCTTATTCGCCAGAATCGAGCCCCTCAAGGTTATAATCTTTCATCTTTTTGTGCAGCGTGTTTCGATTGATTCCCAATCGCGCAGCAGCTTTGGTCTGTACAAAATTGCAGTTTGAAAGCACTTGTGAAATCAACTCCTTTTCAACTCGATCCACAACCTTGCTGTGCAAGTCGGTTTGTTCGGGATTGCAAATTCGAACCCCTTCTTGAACGACTTCCTTTACCAACGAATCGAAATCAAGGGGGCGGGATTCGGTCGAAGATTTGGTCGGCGTGGCTCCTGTAACGCAACCAGGCAACAGTTGAACGGTTAACTCGTCCGAGTCGGCCATCACAACCGATCGTTCGATGTAATTTTGGAGTTCTCGCACGTTACCAGGCCAATGGTAGTCCTGAAGTGCTTGCATGGCTTCACGTTGGATATGGACAACATATCGGTCGTTGCTGGCACTGTATTGGTGTAAAAAGTGAGCAATCAGTGCCGGAATGTCTTCGCGTCGCTGTCGAAGCGGAGGTAATTCGATAGGCACAACGTTGAGCCGCCAATAGAGATCCTCGCGGAATTTTTCTTGACGGATCTCATCGGCTAAATCTCGATTGCTGGCCGCGATGACCCGGGTATCGACCGTAATCGTTTCTGTGTCGCCCACCCGTTCAAATTCCCTCTGTTGCAAAACTCGCAGGAGCTTGACTTGGAGGTGCATGGAAGTGCTGTTGATTTCATCGAGGAATATTGTTCCGGTATGGGCTGTTTCGAAGCGGCCTGCGCGATTCCCGACGGCTCCCGTGAACGCACCTCGTACGTGGCCAAAGAGTTCGCTTTCGAGCAAGCTTTCGCTCAAGGCACCGCAATTGACCTTAACGAACGGGCCGCCGTTGCGATTGCTGAGGTGGTGAATGGCGTTGGCGATGACCTCTTTGCCGGTCCCCGTCTCGCCAAGCAGGAGAACGGACGCATTGCTCATGGCGACACGTCGGGTGACGCGAAAAACCTCCTGCATTGCGGGGCTTGAACCGATCACGCCGGGCAGTTGGATGCTGCTGTTGTGCCGATAATTTCCTTCGTTTTCCAGCCCGAAACTGGCCATGTGTCTCTAACTTGTGGTTGACGCCGAAAAAACCCGAGTCGGCGTCCGTACGCTCGACCCTCGTTAGGGTGCGACTTCGGCCCAGGGCCTATCTCCCTTCGCCGCCTCGACCGCATCCAGTATGCGTCCAAGGACAATTCTTAGGTCCAAGTCGTCTGGACCTCGCTTGTTATACTCTGCGTACTGAGCCTTAACAGTCTCAGACGATATCATAACGCCAAATTGCCTAATGGATTGCACAAAATTTTGGCTAGCCTGCTCGCGTTGAGGCAGTGGCTTCGAATTATCTGTGGCCATTTGTATCAGTTGCATTTGACCCACAGGTGTGTCAACTAGCATCGTGCCGGAGCCTTTTGGCTGAGACGATACAAACTTGCTTTGCCGGACTGACCAATAGGAGGTGGATAGCTCACGCCATGTGTTTCGGTCGGCGGAATCAATCAATGGGGATTGGGTCACGATTCTCATCCGGCGCAGAATATCGACTAAACCGACCTGTTCGGGCGGGACGCTCCCCATTACCAATCGCAGGTCTGCCCCGGCAATCTCATGTTCGCCCCTGCTTAAGGATGCAGCAAGAATAGCGATTGGGCAAGTTGCGGTCGTTGGGTTGGCACGGATCCTCTGAATGAGCTCACCAAGGTTCATTTCACGAACGTGCGCAACCACAAACACCGCCTCAATCGGTTTTCCCTCCCTCAGAAAGCTCATAGTTTGCGATGCCGATGGAGATTCCAAAATTCCGTAGCCAAAGGATTCGAGGAGAGTTCTCGTATGCGTCCTGAGGTCCGAAGCTCCTCCCACAACCAAAGCTAATGGTTTCCCGTCCAGCATTCTCATTTCCGCAAGTACCCGTTCCAGTCGATTTCTGCCATCGAAATGAACGTCAACAAGCTCAATCGAACCATCATCTTTTTGGGAAACCATTGCCCCGAGCATAGCTTGAGCGGCAGCATAGCGAACCGATGCAAAGCCAGATCCACATGCGTCCGATAGTCGATCTCGAACAGCGTTTGGCGTTGTCGACGGATTAGCCCAGCGTGCGAGATTCCGCACTGCAACGAGTTGAGCAGAAGCCAGATTTGCATTCTTAGCTCCGTCCCAGACAAGACACCCGAACTCGTAACTATCGAGTATGGCGTCCGGCAATCTAGCGGCGACGCTCGCTATCGTTACGCTGCTAGCTGCTTCAGGCAAGGAAACACAAGCGTTTTCAAGAAGGACGGCGACCGCAAGACCCGAACTGCTTTCCGCCGACTCCCCACACTGTATGGAAGCGTTCGCAAACTGCGCTGCCCGCTTCCAATCCAAGTCCGCTAACCGAGCCGGTTTTTCTAAAACAGATCGACCATCCACGGAGAGTTGCCATGTCGTAAACACATCAGGCTCATCCATCCAACGGATCTTTTGAAAGGCCGTTAGTGACCGTTGCATTTGGTCGATCGCATGGCGATAAACGGCCTTGCTCGTAGGTAGTGACTTGTTCCGATCGGCAGCGACTTTAGCAAGTTCATCTCGGACGTTTTTGTCTATCGCTTGATCCATTGCGGCAACGCATAATTCGGTGGAAAGCGTCGGTTCGCCGGAGCGAGCCGCAAGCAGTGCTAACCTACTCCTGGCATCCGCATGCGGCGAACTCATAGCGGCTTGCCAGGCTAAAAACGCTGGCTTGCCCATCAACGTAAACGCTTCACACATCGTTGCATTGGGAGCAGTAGAACTTTCCGCGAGCAGATGATTGATGAGAGCCGACACGCCTCGATTTCCAGCCGATTCTAATGCTCTATGGGCTTGGATGCGTACCGTCTTGTTATTGCTTCGAAGCGATACGACATTGCCGATCAGTTTATTGGGATTATTCGTAGCCGCCGACACGAGATTCAAAATCTTCGCTGCGTTTGTTTTCCGTAGATCAGATAAATTTGCTTCCCGGCCAGTTAACTGTAGGAAAGTCTGAGTCCCCGCGATTTGCACCATTTGCATCGCGTTTTCTTCGTTCAGCCCCAACTTAACAGCCTCATCGAGCCAATGTCCCACTTCGTCCCATCGTTGAATTCGTGCCATCAGCTGAATGGCACGGGCTAGCTCGGATGCTGTACGAGGCGGATGGGTGCGAAGTGAAAGGACGACTGCACTTCGTTCATTTGGATCAAAGCGATTTCCAATGACTGGATTGCTGCTATTGCCAGCTCTGGTTGACGCAGCATTGTCTGTATTTTCAGGATCAACAGCCCCTAAAGCGTCCGATGAAAACGGATCCTGAGTGCATGCAAAGGGGGCTTGCACCAACGAAAACACGAGGGAAATCAGAAAAAGTCTCGCGAGAATCCAGATCGGTGTTTTCATGGCGGTTCGTCAAAGTTGCTTCAATCGGAGTTGCTGGCACCTTATACGTTCAAGCTTCTTGAAACGCTGTTCAATTTCGGTGGATGCTACAATCTTAACTAGATGACGGAAGCTAATCCCTCACTCAATATCAACATACGCGAACATTTCGGCAAAAAGACGGCATTTCCAAACGATTAGAACAACAGAGGTCGTAACGGAAGCTGTCTGGCCTCCGACAGCCTGTGACCTACGTGAACATGGCGAAAAACGTGAACTCTAGCTTGACTGGTGTCACAACGGGCACTCAAGGAAACCGGACGACTACCCGATAATCCGACCGATAACTTGATGATGCAGCGCATCCGTAACGAATCCCCAAAGAGACACTAATCATCGTCGTTTCCCACTTCGATTACGCATGACACCAGATAGTGATCGGAATAACGCGTCTTAAAATCTTTTATCTCGTCGTCGGTTCCGTTCTTCGTCTTGTGGACTTTCTGCACGGCGTTTTTAAATTCAGGTTGATTTGCTGGGACGAAGATTCGATCAAACGGAGCGCTGGAATAACCTGAGCCCCAAGCAGCAGTTGTTCCTTCTTCCTTTTGATTCAAATCAACAAATCCGGCATCCACAAGTATCTTGGGTGTTTCATTGTCGGAACCGACAATATTCGTGTCACCTAAAAAAACAATATCTTCATCCTTGAATCTTTCCTTGAGTGATTTTAACTGAGCGACAAAAACTTTGGCTTCCGCTTGACGTTGCTTCTGCGTAAACAGCTTATCCGACGGATTGACTTCGTTTCGATTGGACTTGAGATGGACAGGGATAAACACGACATCCGTCTTCCCTTCACCAAATGAAAACTTAACCGCATTTGCACGCCGCTCCCAAAACTTCCCTCCAAACGTTGCATTTTCGCCTACAGGGATCGAAAATGGCTCACCCACCATCTTGGCCCTATCGCTCCGCCACGCGATCCCAAGATGCTGACCACGCGTTATGAAGTCCTCGGTATCCTGTGGATAGTCTATCTTTGGAAACAGCATATACCGCCACGTTTGACCGTGGACCTTTTTTAATTCCTCAATGGTTTGTTGCAATGGCATGCTGGTCCATGGAGCGGCGTTCTTTTCGACGCCGATTTCTTCCAATGCCAATACGTCCAATTTGGCTTCGGCGATGTAGGCCGCAAGATCAGTTGGCGTTTGCTCTACATCTTTTCCTGGTCTGCCTCGCATGTTGGGAAAGCCAAGCCACTCAATATTCCACGCTCCGATGCGAAACTCCTCAGCCTGGGCCAACGGCACAATTAAGGAAAAGAGGACGGAGAGTGCCAGGGAGCGGAAACCAAGTTTCATATTGCTAGTCCAGTTCGTGTCGCTCGCTGAAATGCGAAATGCTTGTGTAGGGGCGATCCATTAATCTGAATCGCGAACGAGGATTCAATCAAGGTGTGTTTTCGTTGACTTTTTACAATTCAGCTTTTCTTTAGCCTCTTGACTATCTGCTATAACATCCCGGTAGGAAACGAAATTCCGTTTCATTTATCACCTGACCGAAAACGTCAGGATTCAAGTCAGTAGGATTGCAAACATACATGGCGAAGCGTCGAGTCGTGGTTATTGGTGCCGGGCCTGGCGGATTGGCTTCGGCGCTGCAACTCGCTCATGGAGGAGCGGATGTCACCGTTTTGGAGTCCCGTTCGCAGGTCGGCGGACGATGTGCAAGTATCTACGCGAACGGTTTCCGGTTCGACACCGGACCAACTTTTTACCTTTATCCTCGTATTCTTCGAGAGATCTTTCATTCAGTCGGTCGGGACATCGAAATCGAAATTCCGATGAAGCGACTGGATCCACAGTATCGCGTTTCATTCGGTGCTGGTGGTCAATTAGACTGCACCCACGATCTCGAAGAGATGGACCGACAAATCGCCGAATTGTCGCCGCTAGACGTCGGGGCGTTAAAAAAGTACCTCGACCATAATCGGGTGAAGTTGGCGAAATTTCGGCCGATTTTGGAATCACCGTTCAATAGCATGCTCGATCTGCTGCGTCCGTCGGTGCTCGCATCGGCGTCTCTATTGAAGCCGTGGAAGTCTCTCGGCAGAGATTTGCAAAGCTATTTCCGTGACCCCCGATTGGTCATCGCATTTTCATTCCAAGCCAAGTATCTTGGGATGTC
>JAYVBW010000821.1:0-2115 GCA_043750255.1 Pirellula sp. | reverse complement strand
TTGTGATGAAGATTCACCTAGAGCAGCATCCGGAAACGAACGTTCTACATGTTGCCAACGCAGTCCAAGATCCGAAAGTGAAGGTGACAGTTTTTCGAGCAAGGTCCCTTTACCGGTCGATGTGTTGTTACGAACATCCTCGTTGGAACGGGCAATGAAAATTGCATTCACTTTGCCATCGATTTCCAAAGCCTTTTGCAGCCAACGTTTGCTAGCGAAAGCGTTCATGATGGGCCTCTGGTCCGGGCGAAGTGAAAATCGCGACAGGCTTCGGTCCGGAAGGATTTCAATTACTTTCCACCGCGGCAAGTCCTTGCTGTCTTGTTCCCGTTTACCCAGGGGACTGTCTGCTGGAACGAGAGTTTGACTTTCAACACGCAGCTTTATCGTGTCTCCGACTTGCGCGTGCAGTTTTTCAGCGAGCGACTGATTAAGAACGACTTCCTCGTCCTCTGGCGAGCGTTTCGGCTTGATCGTCCCGAGTGTCCAAAAATCTGGGTCGACACCTAGCAAAGCCATTTCGCTAGCTCGATGAGATTCTTTTTCAGCGATGGCTTGTTGAATCCACACCAAGCTTTGAATGGAGCCTATTTGCGAATCGTCATGTGGAAGGTTCCTTGCAAGACCCTCATCAAACCATCTTGGAGCAACCAAAACGGACTCGATAGAGCCGATACGGTCCATTGCGATGAATCGCAATGAACCGCGCATGCTATCTCCCACGACCAATGCGCCCACGATGACCGCAGTTGCCACAGCTACTCCCATAGCGACGGGGACAAGAAGTCCTCGGAAATGCAATAGAGTTCTAAAGACGAGTGACAACATGAATAATCCTATCGCATTCGAACGGCGGTTTGCGTTCTACTCTGCAGGTGCAAAGTATTTTGTTAAGTCGCCAGCACTGGCATCAAGCCATGTCATGGACCGCCAGAAAATGATGGCGGCGTATTCATTTTTTTGAGACGGAAATGCAATTTTCGGTCGCGTACTGACAACCATTAAATTTTCGACACGACGGAACTCGCGTTCTAGCAGGCTTAGGGCAATTTCTATTTTGTCTTCATCGCCTCCATGAGCGATCGCCAGTCGATCGAGTAGTCCTGAACACTGAGATCGAGATTGAATTCGACCAGCGATCAACGGCTCGGAATCCGCGATCGCCACGGTGATCACTCCAAAATTCGACGAAGCAATGTGACTAGCAAGTGTTGCCACGAATTCGATAGCCAATTCCTCATGCTTCTGATGAGAGTCGCGTTGCTGTCGGTTGAGGTTGGAACTTGGAAATAGGTCCAGGAGCACAATCAGCTCTCGACTGTCCGCTTGTTGAAACTGCTTAACCATTAGTTCGTCCCGTCGAGCCGAAGATCGCCAGTGGATCCAACGCGGGCTATCGCCAGCGCGATATGCGCGCAAGCCGAAAAAATCCCCTTCGTCAGATAGTGCACGAATTTGTCTCAGTCTCGCGTTCGCGGTCCGAATGCCAAACAGTTCAAGCCATGACGGAGTTAGTTTACCGATCGCCGGTTGGACGATAAATGTGTCGCCCACATTATGTGGCATTATTCCCCGCAACAGCCCAAATGGGAATCGTGTTGTGAGTTCTGTTCCGAGAAATTGATACTTGCCGTGACGTTGCACTATACAACGATATCTTTGGATACGAGTAGAGCTAGGGGCAATGGACGAGTAAAGCAATCCAATACCTTGCGAAATCTGGTCGGATGCTACGTCTACGGAAACAAACTTGATGCGATCTTGAGCTAGAACCAACCAGGCCCCCAGCCATTTTTTCGGGTTCATGATGACTAATTCTACTTCAAATCCTTTTCGAGAATGCATCGATCTGGGAAGTCGCCGATACGTGGATAAACCAATTAGCGTTTTTGCGCAAACCCGCCATTGAATCAAAAGGGTCGCAAGTAGAGTTCCTGCCAAAATAATCAGCAGATTGACCTCTCGCATGATGGCTGCCAGTAAAACGAAGATGGCCATAAACAAAACCTGCATACCTTCTCGAGTAAATCGAGTTGAAACAGGTGCGGTCGTATTTTTTGAAGACATGATTGGACTCGCTTACGATGGCACTCGAACCGATTCCAAACATTTCTG
>JAYVBW010000820.1:0-2180 GCA_043750255.1 Pirellula sp. | reverse complement strand
GACGAAATCGAACGGGTACACAAATACGACACCCTCCATTTCAAAGATCACAAGAAGGGATTTTTGATCGGCACGATTCAATCCGAAGATGAAGCAACGATCAAAATCAAAAAATCGGACTCCAAAGAAGTAGAGCAATTCCCTGTCGCTGACATCGAGACAATCGATCGAGCGGCTCGGCCGATGTTAGTGGGAACGGTTTCCATCGAAAAAAGCGAACGACTATCCAAACTACTTGACCAACGTGGCGTCACCCACGAAGTCCTCAACGCCAAGCAGCATAAACGCGAAGCTGAGATCATCGCCCAAGCTGGCCGCCGCAAAGCCGTCACTATTGCCACCAACATGGCAGGCCGCGGTACGGACATTATTCTAGGCGGAAACCCCGAAACCATGGCTTGGGCTCAGTTGCAAGATAAGTACCCAACACGCCTTGAAGTCCCTAAGGAAGAATGGGATTCGCTGGTTCACGAGATCGATCAACGCGAGAAAATGAAAGAAGAGGGTGAACGAGTCCGTGCGCTCGGTGGACTGTATGTGATTGCGACCGAAAGGCACGAGTCCCGGCGTATCGACTTGCAATTGCGAGGGCGATGTGGACGACAAGGGGATCCGGGCTCAAGCCGATTTTACCTGTCCCTCGAGGACGATTTGATGCGAATTTTTGCGGGTGAATGGGTCCGCGAATGGATGAAAAGGATGGGAATGGGCGAGGGGGATGCCATCGAAAGCCCATACGTTTCCAAACGAATCTCGGGAGCTCAGAAAAAGGTCGAGGAACGCAACTTCGAAGCCCGTAAGAGCTTGCTCGAATACGACGAAGTCATGGACTATCAACGCAAAAAGGTCTACGGCTATCGTCAACAAATCCTCGACGGCACCAGTTGCCGCGATCTCGTCATGTTCCAGCTTCGTCAGCAAATCGAACACAACGTGAAGCAGTTTTGCGACCCGTTGTACGGCCCAGAGTCCTATGCCAAGTGGGCTGGCGCTCGGCTTGGCGTTCAGCTTGAGTCAAAAGACTTCCGAGGTGTTGACCCCGCGACTGCAGTAGCCTACGCGAAGGACAAAGCTGAACGAACTGCAGAAACTCAAATTCTTGACGCAATCGATGAGAACCTGCCTTCGGAAGAGGAGCAGTCCGAATGGAATTGGGAAGCGATGGCAAAGTGGGTGAACACCCGCTTCGCAACCAACTACTCAGTCGGCATGCTTAAAAAAATCGATCGCGATCGAATGGACGAGGAATTGATCGACCAATCGCATAAGTACATCGAACAAATCGATTTGTCCGAAGGGGACGCGTTCTTGCGCGAAGAGTTTGGGCTAAAGATGCTTGTTGGTTGGATGCGAAATAAGTTTGGTATTGAACTAGAATTAGAAGAAGTACGTGGCTCCGAAACGGAACAACTTGCCGCAAAGCTGCTAACAAAAGCAGAAGTTAGTTACATCGAACGCGAATCACAATTCCCAATCATGGTCGCTTTCAATCGTTTTCAAGAGCAGACTGGACCGAAAAGTTACACCATCGATGGCGGAGCACTTGCTGAATGGGCTAGTACTCGTTTCGAAGATCCCGCCGTCATGGAACAATTGCAGGAATCCTCGGATAAATCCGCAGAAACGCTTGTTGCTATTAGTCGCAAGTCGGTTGAAAAGGCGATTCAACTGAGGACTGAGGCCAATGAAAAAGCAGAAAACATTTTCGGAAAGAGCATCAAGTCCCTCAGCGAGACACTCGGGAAATCCTCAGAGGCTATAGAAGAAGTCGCTCAGTGGATGCAAAGTAATCTTGCATGGAAGGGCGAAACACGAGACCTCCAAAAACTGAATAAAGCAGAGCTTGCGAACAAGTTCATGCAAGCGATCGACGATCGTTACTTTCCGGAGATTCGTCGGATGGAGCGAACGGTACTGCTGACGCAACTCGACTCGGCTTGGAAGGATCACTTGCTGGCCATGGACCATGTGCGCAGTAGTGTCAATTTCCGAAGCATGGGCCAGATGGATCCCAAAGTTGAATACAAACGCGAAGGCATGAAGCTATTCGAAGAGATGTGGCTCTCGATCGGCGAACGCATGACCGATGTTATTTTTCGTATGGAGGCGATTGATAGCGATCTCGTGTCGGATTCCTGGGTGGAAAATACCGTGGTTGCGCGGCATGATTCCTACGATGT
>JAYVBW010000819.1:0-10581 GCA_043750255.1 Pirellula sp. | reverse complement strand
AAATAAAGGAAAACCTACGTACGATATTTGATAGTTATCTACCAAAGTGGAACTACAGCTCAAAGCCAATGTTCGGACACTAATTTCCCGCACGATGCTTATCTTCGGCTTATCGACGCATGTTACAGTAAAAACATCGAAACGAAGTCGAGCTGATTCCTGTACCTGAGTTACCTATATGCCATACCGCATTCTATTTGTCGAAGATGACAACGAGATCGCTGAATACGTTGCGCGCGGCCTACAGGAGGAAGGTTTTTTGGTGACGCTCGCTTGGCGAAGCAAGCGTTGTCAATATTCCACAGACCGGAACTCAGCAGATTGCGCTTTTCGAGTTACTCGAAAGTGGCGCGACGCACTCGCGACCTAACACTTAACGTACTGCGGCGAGCACTGATATTCATCTTTCTCGGATCCTGCGATTTAGGTTAGTTCGTTCCAGCGCGTTCAGCTTTGCCGGTTGCGCCGAGAGTGTGGCGGCAATAGCAGGAGGCGTTCCGGTCTCTAGGTTTCCCTTGAATGTTCCCAACATCTCGGTACCAATTTGGATCTTTGTCCCAGCAGTTATCACAGGGAAATTGGCTGGCAGTGCTTGCTCATTTGTTTCGCGAGGATTACTGCTAAGATCCAAATCGCCGTGGCCGTTGGCGTCCGTCTGAATTTGTCCAATCGTTACTCCCCCTATAATCACATTGAGCAACGCATTCGGGGCGAGATAATTGACCGAAACGCCAAGTTCGGTATTCAGCAGTACATGCTCGTTATCACTTTCAAATTGAACGTAACCAAGCTGATTACCCGTGCCAACTAGCATCGATGTAAAGCGGGTTTCACCTGCTTCATTTGACTGGCGATCCGATGGATTCGTCGGTATGTTGGTCACTGACGGAGTCGTCGGTATGTTGGTCACTGACGGAGTCGAGGTACTAACCTTCGGTGTAGCTGTTAGGGGAGTGGTCACGACCGGCGTTGGCTTTGTTGTTGATGTCGTTACAGGCAGCGTCGTTTTCGCAATTGGCAGAGTCGGTAAAGGGGCATCGTCATTTGACTCCGCGTCTGTGAGTTCGCAGAGTGCATTCTGGTCACCGAACTGGCCATCGTTCTCGCCTTGTTGGTCGACTTCATTTTCGTTGTTTGAGTCCACTGCGAGAGTCCCGGATAGTGTCCCTACAGTAACAGTCGTTCCCGCGACCACCTGCGGAAAACCGGCTGGCAGAGAGGATTCGCCAGAGCCGTTCGGCACGCTTGCAAGTGCTAAGTAGCCATTGCCCGTCGCGTCAGTCGTAACTTTCCCAACGGAGACTCCACCAACAATCACGTCGAGACTCGAACTAGGTGTTCCCCCGCGAACACTGACATTCAGCTCGTTCTGAGGCGTTCCGTTTTCAGTGCTAGCTTGGTAGTGAATCGAAGCCGTTCCTGAGCCAGCTCCTTTCAACATTCCAGATAGACTCAATTCAAACGTCTCATTGACCGTCGTTTCATCGCTGACTTCCGAATCCTCGTTCGCGTCAACCGCTGTTACTGCGTTTGGTGTCGAATTGGGAGTTGCAGAGGAGTTCTGCGTAGCATTCAGTTTGTTGATCACGCTCAATGCATCAATGGGCGAAACCAATCCATCGCCGGTGACGTCCATAAACAAGGGCCGCATGGCTGTTTCTCTAAGAACGGCAGCGCGTTCGCCGGTTGGATTATTCAATTCATTAATCAGAATTAATGCGTCGATCGGGCTGACGTACTGGTCTCCATCAACATCATCGGGCATGTCGAAATTGTGCTGTACGAGGTCGGCCGCAAGCAATCTGCGGCTCTCCATCGATTCAAATCTTAATGTCCGTCGTAAATTGCGATTGTTTTTTTTACTGCTTTGAATGCTCATGAGATTCCCTAGTTAAACTTCTAAATCCTAGAACGATTTCGTACTAGCTATTGCCTACAAGACGATTGCTAGTTATGCACGAAAGGAATGGTAAATTAATTGTCAATTCCGCTTGGTAACTCTGGAGCGCCTGGGATATCTGGGCCAGTTTGATCACCAAATTGACCTTCAAATTGCCCTTGCTGCTCGTAGTTTCCGGCCGAAGCTCCTGCTGCGACCGGACTTGTAGCGCCCACGCCGACGGGAATCGCACGCGCCGCAGCTAACTGCATCATAAATTGGCGAGTCTGTCCGATTTGTCGAATTGTTTGCAATGCAAATTGGCGGTCATCGGGTGCCATCATTGCGATAGGCATCTGAACCATTTTGCCATCGTCAATTTGTCGCAGCACAGCGAACTCAACTTGTAGCCAGGCTGGTCGCTTCTGTTCTTTCAGAGTCCGAACGATCGAATCGAGGTTGCACCCAGCGACCGCCTCGAGCGTAGCTAGATCAGCGTCGCTCAACTTACCGGCGGATATGCCATTGACCAGCAATTTTGCGTTACGCAGACTCAGCGCGACCGGCTTTGAACCGTAATCGACCATAATTATCCGGGCAGGCAATTCATAGCCGTCCTTTGTACTCCAAGTGCTCTTGCTGACCGATGAAGTCTGGGCCTCAGTGACGCCGTGTGTTCCCAACAACAGTAACACCGGCACACAGCGAGAAAGTAATCTTTTCATAACAATCTCCAATGATTAAAGGACCGAAAGGCACGCGAAACACGACTTTTCGGCGCGTTTTCGTTGGTGCCTTCGCTGAAATAAAACTATTTTTTATCTTGCCTTCTGGATGGTCATGGCTGATACCGTGGGGGTAAGAACATCTGGAATCAATGAGGTAGGACAAACACTGAGTTCGGAACGACGAATTACCACGCCGCATGGCGCGTCAATACCGATTCGCACTCGATTCCCCTGCACGCCCAATACAATGATGGTAATCTCGTCCGAGATCACGATTTTTTGACCCTCCTTACGACTTAGGACTAGCATGACTGATGTTCCGTTTGATTTGTGTGGATTCCGTTCACGCCATTCCCAGGCGACCTATTCATCCTTTGAGAATGGCTCTATATGAATGAACGTAAAAAAGGTCATTACGCGCGCCTAGAAAACCAAATCATTTTCTGAAAGCAAGAAAAAAGTAAATTGGGTCGCCGGAAACGGTCTTCGCAATGCAAAATGATCTGCGGAGGACAGTTATTGGGTTTGGCGCGAGAATGCGGGTGCGCGAATGCTTTCAGTTTTCAGTCAGCCAATGGAACTCGGTTCTATGACGTTGATTCGGCGCTGATTGAATTCTGTGCCTGAAAGCGAAGTTGTGTTATCGCTAGCAATTTCAAAAGCTCGTCGCGCACGATTGAATTCTTCGACAATGGGTTGGTCGCAGAAGGTTGCTTTTTCATCGGAGTACGCAACTAGAGAGGATTTGTATTTGGTTCCTCATATAGTGCTAGAGCGCAACTCATCATATTTCGAGGTTCGAGACGCTCTGCAACGAGAGTTGATGCCTGATAGTTTCGGAGAATCTTTTGGCGATACAGCGATTTTTTCTTCATGGTAGTTTGGTCCGAATTCGAACTTCCATGTAGCACTCCGGCCTTTATTTCCATTTCCAGGTCGTGGGTAGCCAAATTGGGATCTTAACGATCGAGTAAATGCCGTTAGTATTTACTCCTCCCATATAGATCAACGACATTGAGAGGACCAAGCGCGCACTCAAAGGAGAAAGATTCCATAGGAGTCGGACCGCCGAGTTTAGATTGGGACCCAGAGTGCGGGTGGTAGCTCCAAAAATGCCCATTGTGGAAGCTATCGGGCATTCCCTGATGCAGGCCTCCGAACGTACTGATCAAATTGTCCGTGTCGCCATCTCCTGATTCACCGAAGGCACAAAGACACTTTCCTCGCCCCAAGTTGAGAGGAATCCCTCTTTCGCCAACAATCATCGTCGTTGTGGTTCCATCAGTAAAATCTCGGATAGCGGTGTGACTGCCACAGAACAACGCACCGTCTCGGTAAACTGGCGTAGTCCCACTAACACCAAGGTAGTTTGTCGGCGTGTCAATTCCCGACCTAGATTTCAACCTGCGACCAGCATTTGGGTCGTTAGGGCAGACACGTCCAACGACGAGTAGGTGGTCGAGACACCAGTTGCTATCGTAGTCACTGTGACTACCTCGCTTTCTGCATAACCAGAAGCTGCAATCTGTTTCCCTGCGCCAACTAGTTTAGCGAAAGACTCAACTTAAGTAACAGTTTTTGATGTCGGCCCGTCATCAAGGATGCGAAGCCAACGTTTTGGTAGCTTCAACTATGGAGATGCAATTGTGAGTCGCTGGGCTCGCGCAAAGTCCGTTTCGGCACGGTCGGACTGTTTATTTGCCGAAAAAGCCAAGCCGCGATTGTAGTAGCATTGTGCACGCTGAGGCTCCAAAGCTATACAGGCTCCAAACGCAGAGATTGCGTCTGAATAATTGCGAAGTCGAAAAGCGACGACGCCTGCGTAAAACTGATACCAAAAGTGGTCTGGTGACAAAGTGATTGCGAGACGAAACTCTGTTTCGGCTTCAGTGAACTGTTGGGCTTGCATGAGCGAACGCCCCAATGAGTAGTGCTCCCAAGCGGTTTGCGGTAGCTCATGGTTCATTGCTGCGTATTTTTCAGCTTCAACGGTGAGGCCAGCATCTTTCAGATGTCGTGCGATCTCTTGACACACGACCGGGGTCTTTCCAAAGAGGCTATTGACGTCCAACAGCGTCGCCACCCCGGCCATGCGCACCTGATTGGCTTCGCTGTCCGATGCCAATCGAATGCGTAAGTCAGTCCAGAGCATTGCCAATTCTAGTAGATCGGTGCGGGGTCCTTCTTGGCCTGACAGAGATTCCTTGACGTCCAGCGTTTCGATGAGCTTCTCTCTTCGATCCCACACCTGCTCACAACAAGACGCCACGTATCGAAGTTCCTCGTCAGGCAACGTTCTTGCCCCATCCAGAAAGCGAAGTTGATCGACCACGCTATGCAGTTGCAAAGCCACGCCGACCTGCGTTGTATGCTTCAATTGCTCACGAATTTTTCTTCGTAGCGCTCCAAATCCCGGAATCCACGCGATGCGTTCATCAGCGTTTTGCAGCAGTCGGGCCGCGTAGATCGTTTCGTTTTCACGTGTTAGCCCTTTCGCTTGCGCAAGTAACACTTTTGCATTTTCCGTTCGAATCAAAACCGTACCTAGGGAAAGCAAGCTCAAAACACAAGCCAATGCCCAGATCATTGGTAACCGACTCAACAAAAGCGTTGGGGTTTGTTCGCTCAACTCATTGATGGCGTTGCTCGGCTGGACCAGGCATCGTCTCAGCTCTTTTGAGACTTCTTCCATGCTCTGGAACCTTTGATTGGGATCCAATTGCAAAGATCGCTCGATTACGCAGCGAATTCCGATATCGTTGTTATTGGCGGAGGGCCTTGCCTCTTCAATCGATAGCCTTCCGTTCATCATTTCATTGAGCAGAACGCCCAACGCGTAAATGTCTGACCGCCGATCCACAAGCAATTGGCTGGTATGCCCGTTTCGCATTGAATCGAGTAGCTGTTGTTGTTCTGGAGCCATGTAGCCAGCGGTACCGCCTATACATTCGACTCGACGCGCCGCTATCTCGCACGATTCCCTTGCAAGATGAAAATCAAGCAACATCGGCTGACCATCGCTTGCGAGCAGCACGTTCGTCGGCTTAACATCCAAGTGCAGCAGTCCTCGCTCATGCGCATAATGCAGTGCATCGGCCAGACAAGCTCCGATCCAGCACACGGCTTGTGCGTACGTCGCACTGGTTAGGAATTGAAATGCGGGCCCGCGGATCTTGTGGATTTCGGGGTCGACGTCGGTTGCCGCCTCCAAGATGTCTGCAATGTCTTTTCCGGATAGTTCTTGAGGTGGACGATGATTCAATATGTTCAGCACTTCTGCGAGCGTCCGTCCACCAAGATATGGCATGCAAAGCGCACGTAGTCCTTGATTGGGAAATTCCTGAATCAAATAAATAGGCACAATGCCTGAGTGCTGTAAGCGTGCTAGCGACAAGTGCTCATCGCCCGTACCGTGAGTCACCTTGAGCACCACAAAGCGATCGGATAACGCCTTTTGTTTGCTTAGAAAGACCCGACCAGCGGCCCCACGTCCCAGTTCCGCAATAAGTTGAAAATCGCCAATTTGGCCTCCCACACTAGGGAATTGGACGTTGCGCATTGGAAAGACGATTAGCTCATCGCATTCGAGCAACACTTCCAGTTGCGATTTCCAACGCGGGAATCGTTTTAAGAACACCATTCGGTCGACAATTTCCCCATGCTCTTCGCGTAGGCAGAGCTCTTCATAAACAAGTGGGATCACGACTTCTACATCAGCTTCTTCCAGTTGATGGTGAGCTAGTAATTCCTCTACGGTAATCGGCTTACCTTCCGCGTAGGATTTATTCAAATCATCGACCAATCTTAGTACCATTGGAGGCAGTTGGCGAGAATGAGTGTTCATGTCGCTGCTCTCTCAAAAATCAAAACACCTTTAGCGTAAATCGAGATTTTTTTTGCCGGTAATATTGAGATGTAACACATGAATAGGAATATCTATGAGCCATTTCCTTTGACGATAAAATGGCTAGCGAGATCGTATAGGATTCGGCGGATGCTACTCTCATGATACCCTGTCTGCGCGGAGATCTCGCTGAGCGATTTTCCTTGACGCTTGAGTTCAAGTAAAATGCGGTGTGGTTCTGAGCAAGAGTTAACCATCTCACCCCACAACTCTGTCAAACGGATTTCCTGACTAGGGCGGGGCGTATTCTCGTATTCGAGCTGGTCCTCATCGGCCATTGTTAGGGCACGCTCGCTTGCCATTGTTGTTCGCTGTTGCCGGACGCGGTCGCGAAATCGATTTTGAGTCGCTTTTACTAGAAACGCTTGCAGGTGTCCGGCATCCTCAAAACGCCAGCGTGCCTTGCGAAAGCCTTGAATCAAATCAGCCCAGACTGATTGAACAATATCGGACGAACTGAATTTCGATCGGAGCGATCCTGAGATTTGCCGCCGAACGATCATGCGCAAATAGGGTTCGAAACGAAGAAAGACTTCTTCCGCAGCAGAAAGATCCCCGCTATTTAGTCGATTTAGCACCAATTCGAAATCGCCCGGCTCCGTATTCATTGAACAACTCTGCCTGCGACGCCGGTAAACTCTGGGTACATCCAAATTGCCAAAATTTGGTCAAGGGCGGCTATTCTCACTCGATTTTTTTCGTGAAGTTGTCGCCGAAGGATTTCAGTTGCAATGATGACTCCGGCAACTGGTAAAACCCAAGAACGCAGGATTGTGTCTTCAATGGTATTCAATGAATCAAATCGAACAGCATCTAGACGGTCAAGTAACTTGCCAATTGCCGATTCTATAGCCGCGTAATCAGCAAATACCCCTGCAAACACAATTGAATTAGCGCCCGAAAATACGCTGTCAACGACCTCGGCGACTAAGCTTGAAACAGACGGCCGATCGGCAACAATACTTTCCGAATTCGACTTGGTATTGTCTGGAGCTTCAACGACTATTTTTTTCGATTCGTTTTCAAAAGTGGAGGTGTCATCCTGTTGATTTCCAATGTCTGTTTCTAAAATGAGAGGAATGATTCTACCAACTCCATTCATCTCGCAGGAATTATTGTCCGAATATGCGTTTTCGTCATTCGCCCTCCCCGTCACGGTCCCATTCGACGGGGCCGAATCCTTTTGATGGTCCGAGCTCCTTTCGGTGCTATCTAAAAGTGCAGAAACATTCGGGGCTGGCGTTTGCCCGGAGCCTTGGCGCAACAAGGTATTGGTGGAAACATGCGGTTCTTGGCTAGGATTGGTATTCGGTAGCAGCCGGGAGTCTGTTTGATCATCGTCTAAGGTTTGACCATCATTCTGTTGATTTGCGACTCCAACTTCGTCATTCCCACCGAATAGTTGAACGATCAAAACCTGAAAAACAGGGATGTCATATCGCGATTCGCCCAGAGCCGCTTGCTCCAATCCGTTTGTGTTCTCTAAGCTCTTCGTTTGCAAAATCAGAGGCACCGAGACGCTTGAGTAAACTAGGTCAAACTCAGGATCGCTTGCTTTGGATTCATGGTTGGTTGCTTTGGCACTCCCTTCGTCATAAGCACTTTCACCAACTTTTACCGTCAAAAAATCATCTAGGGAAAACCGTACAAATTCAACCGTCCCGATGTCTCCATTGAACAAATCGCGAGTCTCGAGAGGTTCCAATACCAACCGGCGTCTACGGACTTTCATTTCATTAAGCATTGACCCCACCTCTGAGCAGGAAGCTACGGCCAGATTTCGATTGCATCTGCAGGTCGACCATGACACACGGCTTAGCGTAGTGGGTGCTGGCAAAAACAACAAGCCCTACCTGTAAGGCGAGCGGCATGTCTAAAACTACCTGCCAAAAAGTGTTTGCGGAGTGATGAGTATATCATAGTCGGGTAGTGTCGTTTGGCGTCGATCACAAGTCGGGCCGAGCCTGGTTTGCCAGCTAAACGTTTGCAGTCCATTTGACTTAGTTCACTATTCGTAAATGTCCCGCCTGAAGCTCCAATAGAGTGAGCCTAAAAATTCATTCCAAGGAGCCTCAAGCATGGACAGCACTCATCCTACCACTGGCGACGATTCGTCGAAACAACATCTCAGGGAACGTAACAGGATTTCCCAACTTGTCGAGCAGATTCGTTCAGATCAACTCGATGGAGCATCCTTGAATCAATCTGCCTCAATGAACGATGTGGCACGTACGACCGCACAGATCTGGATTCGCAATCGATGTCGCTTTGAGCAAGAAAGCGGTTTAGATCCAACTGTCGTCGAGTTTTTTCGAATCACCCCACGGGCTCGCGTTCCTACATAGGCTCTTGTGCGCTTTCCATCTCGTCTTTGGGCAAGCCAACGATGGCGGTATCCGCAATATCTGTTGGCTGCTTAAGTTGTGCCAACTGGACCGCTTCATTGCAGTATCCTACGGAGCTCAGCAGAAGATTGCAGCTACTATAGAATGCAGTATCGAGAAGTTCGGCCAGGAAGAAAAGTCTCGTCTGGCCCAGCAAATGCCCCATCGTGAAATCACGTTGTGTGAGGACGAGACGTTTCACCCTCAGATTTGCTTGGTTGCAATCGAACCAGTTTCGAACTTTCTTATTCTCGAAGCGTATGCTGCGAAACGTGATGCTCCTACTTGGAACACCGCTGTCGATGAGGCTCTCCAGCCATTCTCCGTCACCGTGGTTCAATGCGTTTCCGATCAGGCGACGGCGTTGATCGCACACGCTGAAACGCATCTGGGCGTTCACCATTCGCCAGACCTATTCCATGTGCAGCAAGAGGCGAGTCGAGCAACCAGCGTATCGCTTCTTCGTCAAACCGAGAAAGCCGAAAAGGCATTCAAGGATGCGGAAGCCTCGCATCGAGAAAACGCGAAAAATCTGGAGGATTTCAACGAAAAATGGCCTTGCTCACTCAAGCAGTTGGACTTGAAAAAAGAACCGAGCAGCCATGCTCCTGTTCTCGAAGAAGCCTTGAGCAATGCGAGAAAAGAATTCGAAACGACTCAAGCCAGACAACTCGTGCGCGAGAAGCTCGCTTGGGCATTGGACGAGAGTATCATCCCTTCGACCTAAAGACGGGTGCACCCAAAGAGGCGGCCGATGCCCAAGCAGGGTTGAACACGCATTTCGACACTCTTGACGAGATCGCATCCGAGGCTCACCTTAAACCTTCGTCTTTCGCACGTCTCGCGAAAGCCAAGCGAGTGTTGCCTGCGATGATCGAAACGCTTGTCTTTTTCTGGACGCGTTTGGCGATCCGTGCTGCAGCGTTGAAGTACACTCCCGAGATTGTCCAGGTTTGGCGGAGTCAACTCATAGCTGCTTACTACCTTGCTTCGGTTGCCCAGCGTTGTAGCGACTCAATAGAACGCAAACGACTTCGGGATCTATCCAGTTCCATTCTCGATCGGGCCAAAGCACGCGATGGACCGCTATCCGGTTTGAGCGAACAGGACGTGTCGTACCTTGAGGAACAAGCACGATTGGCATCGGAGTTGTTCCAGCGATCGAGTTCGTGTGTGGAAGGACGAAATGGACAGCTTTCATTGCGTCATCATGGTCTGCGAGAAATCTCGCCGAGAAAGCTTTGCGTGTTGGGAGTCCTCCACAACTTCGTAATCAAGCGAAGCGACGGAAGTACTGCCGCGAATCGATTCTTTGGCCAAAAGCACCGAGAACTTTTCCCATGGCTCGTTGAGCACATGCCACTTCCACCACGTCCACGTCGAAAAGCTTCGTAAGCGCGGAACAAGAAATCATCGACTCGAATTCGAGCTGCCTTTCGATGAGTCGCTACCGGTGCGCAAAAATTCGGGGTAGACTCGACAATTCTCAACCAAATGCTGCTATTCTTAACCTGGCCCGACTTGTGATCGACGCCGAATGGAAGATCCGAGTGCGTTTCATCGACTAAAACTTATCCTTTGCTAGATTCAAGCAACTGCTTCAGATTCTTCGCTGCTTCGCGAGTCTGCTTTCGGAGTCCAAAGCGAATCAGCGGTGACATCAGTTTTCCGGCAAACGTTTTAGGT
>JAYVBW010000818.1:0-3867 GCA_043750255.1 Pirellula sp. | reverse complement strand
GCCCAAGTCGTTGGAATCAGGAATCGGTCTCTCGCCTACGCATTGGGTTGGGATGGACTGTGTCGCATGGACTGTGGCCGCATTTTTGGCTGCTTCTACTGCAAGCCTATCCTTACAAAAATGCTTCCAAACTTTGGAACCTCCAAACAGCGAGAGCAGTGCAACGACAACTCCTCCCGCCCAATAGAGCGTGGTCTGCACAGGAGCTTTGATGATACCGCCAACACCCGTGGCCGTTCCAGGCAATAGGCCTGGTTGATGGCGAACTGGTTTACCATTCGGATGGAAAATTGGTTTCCCGTCGGGACCAAATTCGATTTCTCCGTCCCCGAATATGGCATCTTTATTGTTGAGAATAATGGGAACACTTGCAGCCGTGAAAAGCACTTTGCCTGCATTTTTGTCCACGAAACGGCCAACGAAGGTAGCAAATCGATCCACATTGCTCGAGATGAGAGTCAGCACCTGCGATTGTTGGGAAGCTGGCAACTTAGCAATATCATCGACATGTTTACCGATCTGCACCGCTTGCTCGGACGAAAGTTTCAGGCTCAGCTCTGCACCGTCCTTGCCTAGCGATCGTACGAACATAAGACCGACGCCAGGATGCCTAGCTTCTGCTCGAAGTGCGCTCGTTCCAATCTTGGTGCTCAAAGAAGCAAGTTCCTTTCCTGTAGTACCGGCAGCCAGACGCGATACAGCCTTTGCAATGTCTTCGGCAGGAAGCTCATCAAGGAGCTTCAGCACAGGAATCGCTTCTGGCACGTTATCGAGTGCGCGAACGACATCCGGTCCGTGTTTGGCAACCAGCTCACCAAACTCGACCAGCGATTTTTCACCACCTTCACGGACAATCCTCTGGGCCGTTCGTTCAATCAGCTCTTCGCCAACTTGTTTGGTCATTTGTTTGACCGCCTGTTCCGTGGCTTCCTGACCCGTCTCCCTTCCAATGTAACGAGAGATCGCCTTGATGATCGTGCCTCCCGTCGAAGCATGTGCTACTGGAGCGGCTACGAATATCGAAACAAACAAAATCACAAGGTTTAGACGCTTCAAGGCTCTCATAAAGTGACTCCATCGACAATTCGAGTACGCAACGAACTCTGGTAGGCATTCTTCAAAACATCACAACTGCCGCGAAGCCCATCTCGTAGACCGGCTCGATCCGCATCGCCGGCGATGACTTCTTTGTTCAACTCATCGATCAGTCCGTTCAGTTGTTCTGTCATCTTCGCTTCGAAGCTACTAGACATCGACCAGTCGATAACACCGCCAATAACCAACCCAACAGCAATTCCAGCGGCGGCACCGATTGGACCACCTAGCGAACCGCCACCGCCACCAACGGCTGCGCCGCCAGCGGTGGCACCTCCTGCCGAGGCCGTGCTTGCCCCCACTATTGCAGTAAGTCGAATCACGAGTTGTGCAAGCAACTGTTCCGCAGCAAAGCCTCCCACGCCTGAAGCCACTTCAGTTACGATACCGTTAACCACAGAATCCGTGGCAGACTGTGCACTGTATGCTTTCAAGCGCGACGAGAGATCGCTGGCAAAGTCGGAGTAATTGATATCTGGCAAGCCGGGAAGATCTTTCGAGGAAGTCGCGGCGCGTATCTTGGTTACCAACGTATTTTGATTTGCCTCGACGTCGGCACGAAACTGAGCCATGGCACTTTCGATATCGGCAGCCAGTTTCTTGTCGGTAAATAAGTGCTTCGCGAACTTAGCTTGGATGTAATCGCTTACATCGGTCTTTTCATACCACCAATCGCTCGGCATGCGACGGATGACACCCAAGCGAGTTCCCCAAGTATTGATCTCTACACAGAACGGCTTGATGCCAGTTCGATAGCCGTTGAATGAATCCTTCAGCCGAGCAACACAGCGATCCGCTGCTTCGTGGTTGAGCTTGTCGGCCTCCTTGATGCTCGGTTCCACATCAGCGGCGAAAAACGCGTCACGCTCAGCTCGCAGTTCCGCTTCGGACTTTTGCGGGACGATGTCTTTGGGAAGTGTCGAAGCCTGGGGAACCACCGGCGCATCGGCGATTGGCCGCTGAACGATCCGAATGACCGCTACGGTACAAATCAGGAAAAGTATTGCGAAACCTGCGAACTTCAGTTTCATCTAGATTCCTCGTTTCGTTGTCTTTGGCATCGAAAATATGGCCAATCACCCTGCGACTTTGCGTTGACGCTCAACAAGCGACCGGAAAACGTTGCCTGCCAATTGGAACACTGAGCCTTCGTCTGTTCTTTACTAACGACAATTTCGCAAATTTGTCCGAACAAGCCAAGTAATGTTGGTCTCTTTCAGTTCGACATTTGCGCCTAGTGAACTGTCGAGATGTGAAGTCAGGTCGGTTCATATAGGAAACGTCGTCAATTGCTTGATGCGGATGGCTAGCGAGAGTTCGAGCGAATCGGTCTTTGTTTGTAGCCCCCCCAATGGCAAAGTACCACTGGGCGACGTTGTCCAAATCGGCAGAGGACATCTCAGTCATGCACAACGATTCCCACGATTCAAAAATGCACCCGCCTCAAGACTTACCTATTTCGGTTGCGAATTAAGGCGTTTTGAAAAATTGCTTTTCTGCAAACACGAACCCGAGGCGTCGTCGACTTAAACGACAAAGGTTCATTACAAGGTTCGATTCCCAGCGATTGCTTGGGTTACAAACCCAATTTCTGCCGAGCCAACATTCTACTGTGGTTTTGGGAATTGTTGCAACAACCATTGCCGAGCCTGTGCATCTCCCTGCTCGGCGTGTTGGATCGCCTTGTCGATGATTTCGAACGCGGCCGTTGGCGTAAGGCAATCTCGAATGAGCGTGATTCCCGCCATACGTTGCAAGTGAATGCGAGAAGCAAGCATCGCGGAAAACGTGGTCGATATGCCCGTGCAGTCCGATCACGTGTTGGGTTGTCCCCAAGGTTTCGACAACCGATGCAGTTTTGACAAAACTGTGACGCGGGCCCGTCCTCATTACTTCTTGCAGAAGTATTCAGGCTTTGGTGACAAACGCGGCCCGCCATCTCCCTCGACCTCCTACATCCCTGATAGCTAAAAAAGACTATTCCGTAGCTCGCGCCAGGAACAGTCTTTTACAGGTCGGGTTCTGAAGGTATCGATCGAGTCGGTCTGAGCGATTGCAGGGGGGATCGAAGTCGATTTCAACACTGAACGGGTTGCTTCTCAAAGAAAGAAATTCCACTCCGCGTAGCCTTGCGGCCCGATTCAATGCGTTGCAGTTGTGCTCGCTTCGATAATCCTAGCCAGTCCGCACTGTCCCAATCGATCGATGGTCGTTTCTTCCTGTCTAGTATGCTTTGCCGGAGGTCGCAGACGACGTATTAATCGCTCGTCGACCGTGTGCCACGCAAGGTCAGGAATTAAGTGGTCGTCAGGCGGTTCTTGGGCTCGAACCTTCTTACGCTGGACAGGTCCGTCGTTGCAGTTGGCTTCAACATAGCTTTCTCCGTTTTCGATGACCTCGCGCAACTCAACTATTCCGCTACCAATCGAAAAGTCATGCAAGAACTCGAACGGAAACGCCATGACTTGCTCGCTAGTTTCGGAGTCAACACGATTGCAAAGGTAGGTCAACATCAACCCACCCTTGATCATGGCGATCGAATAGCTGTTTTCCATGAAGGTCAAGAGGACTGGGGGCGGCTCGTCTTCAACCGTCGACTCCCAGGACTTGTAAGCAAACTGGAGAAAACGACGAATGTCGGATCGTTGGATTTTCATGAGTATTTCCTCGAGGTTGTTACAGTTCGGTCAGCCTGCCTTGCGGCGTTTGTTGCTCGCTCCAATGGTGCTTGTACGAATGCCCTGACTCTGCGCGAGATCGATGTTCAAATCC
>JAYVBW010000817.1:0-2894 GCA_043750255.1 Pirellula sp. | reverse complement strand
TAGCCGTCTTACCTATTGCGGTGCTATCTTTGATGCTTGCCATTCGAAAACTCGCCCGCCAGAACGCGGCGTTCAATATCCACAATCTTGGCGAGGCGGGCGGCGTGACGGGGAGCCGGTGCGTAACGGGCGCCCAGGAACGACCGAACAACCTCGAAGGCAGACTCAGGGCCAATGACACGTGCTCCGATGCAGAGGACATTCATATCATCGTGCTCGACGCCTTGGCGAGCGGAGTAAGTGTCGTGGCACAAACTGGCACGGATACCGGGAAATTTGTTCGCCGCCACACTCACGCCAACACCTGATCCGCATACCAAAATTCCTCGGTCGATTTCACCCGCGAGAATTTTCACGGCAACTATTTCCGCGAAATCTGGGAAATCGCACGATTCTGTAGAGTGAGTGCCGCAGTCGACCACATTCACGGCTTGAGCGATTAGCAGCTTGTAAACGTCATTTTTGAGTTGGAATCCCGCGTGGTCGCCAGCGATCGCATAGCGGAGTGGAGCTGTCTGAATCATGAAAGAATTCTAATGTTGGGAAAAGGGTAGACCTAGGACGGCGTCAATTTCGAGGTTGACTTAACAATCTTCCTAGAAAACAACATGGAAAGTAGGGGTGGCGGCATAGTAGTCGCTGTTGCCGTCCTTGTGAAACGTTGTTACACTCCGTGGCCCTAAGTTGTGAGAGTTTTTAGGATTTCGGCTAGTTGTCGAGCCCTCAATCAACTGATTACTCTTTTTTTTACGCTGCGTCGAGAGTCGGTCCCAGAACTTTATCGCCAAGAAGGATTCACGTAAATCGATCTTTAGTCGGTTGTTTCTCTTTCCCATGCGTCTAGCCGATTTTCTCCCGCTAGCATATCCAAGGACTTTTACGCATGGTCAATCGTACCCTCATTCGTTCCCTAGAGGATGAAATCCTGGAGCAGGAACTCGAGATGATGTTCGGCGATTCCGCTGAAACACTCGTTCTCGAATCTCTCGAAGATGCCAACAAGCAGTTTGACGTCAATCAAATTGTCGAAGGCAAGATTGTCGAAATCAACGATGAATTCGTTGTGGTCGATGTCGGCTTTAAGAGCGAAGGTGCGATCCATAAAAACGAATGGGACGAGAACGAGCCGCCGCCAGAAATCGGCCAAACAGTTAAGGTCCTGATCGAAGAAGTCGAAGACCAGCACGGTGCCCCAGAAGACGTCCGGGCCATGATCAGCCTCAGCAAGCGTAAGGCTGAAAAGATTATTCAGTGGGAGCAAATGATGCTCTCGGTCCAGGAAGGCCAAGTCGTCACTGGAACCGTTACCCGAAAAATCAAAGGCGGTCTGCTCGTCGATATCGGTGTGCCTGTCTTCTTGCCAGCTAGCCAAGTCGACATCCGTCGCCCGAATGACATCGGCGACTACATCGGTCGCGTCGTCCAATGCGAAGTCCTCAAGATCGACGAAACGCGACGCAATATCGTCGTCAGCCGACGTTCGCTCATCGAAAAGCAACGCGAGGAAGATCGCGAACACCTCATGGCCGAACTTGAAATCGGTCAAATTCGAAAGGGTATTGTCAAAAACATTGCCGACTTCGGTGCGTTCGTCGACTTGGGCGGTATCGATGGTTTGCTCCACATTACAGACATGAGTTGGGAACGAATCGGTCATCCAACCGAAATGGTCTCGATAGATCAAGAGATCGAAGTCAAGATTTTGCAGATCGATCGCGAAAAGCAAAAGATCGCTTTGGGACTCAAGCAAAAGCAAAACAACCCGTGGACCAACATTGCCGAAAAGTATCCAGTCGGCATGACAATTCCGGGCGAAGTTGTCAACGTGATGAGCTACGGTGCGTTCGTCAAGCTCGAGCCAGGTATCGAGGGACTTGTTCACATCAGCGAAATGTCATGGACTCGACGAATCAACCATCCAAGCGAGATGGTCCAAATCGGCGACAAGATCGACGTCAAAATTCTGGGTGTCGATGCCCAAGGCCAACAACTCTCGCTGGGTATCAAGCAGACGCAATCCAACCCATGGGATATCGTTCTCGAAAAGTATCCAGAAAACGCACAAGTCTCGGGCAAGGTCCGTAACCTCACCAACTACGGTGCGTTTATCGAACTTGAGGAAGGGATCGATGGTCTCCTCCACGTCTCGGATATGTCCTGGACTCGCAAAATCAGCCATCCGAGCGAGTTGCTCACCAAGGGTCAACAAGTCTTTTGCCGAGTTTTGAGCGTCGACCAGACACGTCGACGAATCGCTCTCGGTCTTAAACAGCTTGATGACGATCCATGGAACACCACGATTCCCGCCAAGTACCAACCTGGACAGTTAGTTACTGGCAAGGTAACGAAGATCACCAACTTTGGTGTTTTCGTTGGACTCGAGGATTCGCTCGAAGGCCTGTTGCATATCTCTGAATTGGCTGATCACAAGGTTGAGAACCCAGAGGATATCGTTAAGGTCGGTGATGAGATTGAAGTGAAGGTATTGCGAGTCGACAGCGAAGAACGCAAGATCGGCCTGTCTCGTAAACGCGTGGATTGGTCTGAAGAACAACACTTGGCGGAAGCTGAGAAGGAAAAGGAACAAGCTCAACAACCGAAGTCCGACAAACCGCAAATGGAACTCAAGGGCGGTCTTGGCAGCGAAGGTCTGTTGATTCAAACTCCACCGGCGAACTAAAGTCGCTTATCAATATGTAGATGTAAAAAAAGGAAGAGGGTTGATCTCATGGTCAGCCCTCTTTCTTTATATGCAAGCCTAATCCATTGAATCACTGAGCTTCCCCCCACGTAGCTTGGGCAATCGATAGGGAGTACCCTGATTATTCACAGTGTTTCTATTGATCTGCCGAAGCGCGCAAGCCAAATGGTGCTCACTTTACTGAGCCGCAGGC